>NZ_JAHWLU010000007.1:0-83866 GCF_022134725.1 Buttiauxella sp. S19-1 | reverse complement strand
ACGTAATTCCCAATAGATTAATCGAATAACCAAAAATTTGCTTATCCACGTGTGAATGCCATCACAGATAACCCAACTTTAGGCAACATCTTAGCAAAAGTGACAGGTTAATCGCGTTTACCACTCTGTTCAAAGACGGTTAATCGATTAATCTTAATCTATCAGAAACAGGGAGAAAACTATGTATCCGGCATCTTATGACAAGTATCCCGAAGTCCGCGTTTCGGGATTTGACCATCAAGCCTGGCAGGGATGGTCTGCCATCAAACATGCAGTAAGCGAGAAACTGACACGCTCAGCGAAAACCGTGCTGGTGATTGACTGCTATCCCGGCGTTGAACTCGACACGCTCCACGCACAATTGATTAGCCAACTGAACCCGCAATGCGTGATTAACGCGGAATCTGCGCGCATCAGTGAACAACATCTGCATGATTTACTGGCCTATAACCTGACGGATGACCGCGTATTCGGCGTACTTTCTTGCCACCAGTTACCTGAGTTTTTCTGCCCCGACAAACTGGCACAAGCGCAGCGTGAAGTCGCTGACATCACATCAGGCCTGGTGGTGGTTTACGGCCCAGGAGCCGCACTAATTCATAGCGGTGATGTGCTGGTGTATGCGGATCTGGCGCGCTGGGAAATCCAGCAGCGTTTTCGCCGTGGCGAACTCGGCAACTGGGGTGCGAATAACACCGATGAAGATATTCTGCGCCGTTACAAGCGTGCCTTTTTCATTGAATGGCGCGTGTTTGACCGCCATAAAACACCGTTGCTGAAGCGTGCGGATTTCCTGCTCGATACCAATAACGCCGAACAACCGGCGATGGTCAGCGGCGAAGCGCTGCGCTGCGCGCTGCAACAAACCACGCAACAACCGTTCCGCGTGGTGCCATTCTTCGACCCAGGCGTCTGGGGCGGGCAATGGATGAAAGATAAATTCGATCTCGATCCCTCAAAGCCAAATTACGCATGGTGTTTTGACTGTGTGCCCGAGGAGAACAGCCTGTTACTGCGTTTTGGTGATGTGCGGATCGAGATCCCCTCTCAGGATCTGGTGTTGCTTTACCCGCGTCCGCTGCTTGGCGAGCGCGTCCATGCCCGTTTTGGTGCGGAGTTCCCGATCCGTTTCGATTTCCTCGATACCATCGGCGGGCAGAATTTAAGCTTCCAGGTTCATCCGGTAACCGAATATATCCAGCAGCATTTCGGCATGCACTACACCCAGGATGAGAGCTATTACATGCTGGAAGCCGAACCGGGTGCGGAAGTGTATCTGGGGACCAAAACAGGTATCAGTCCACAAGAAATGCTCGACGATCTCGCGGCGGCCCAGCGTGGCGAAAAAGCGTTTGATGACGAGAAATTTGTGAATCGTTTTCCGGCGCGTAAACACGATCACTTCCTGATCCCGGCAGGTACCGTGCACTGTTCCGGATCCGGCGCGATGGTGCTGGAAATCAGCGCCACGCCGTACATTTTCACCTTCAAATTGTGGGACTGGGGGCGTTTGGGTCTGGATGGCCTGCCGCGCCCGGTGCATCTGGAACACGGCGCACAAGTGATTGACTGGCAACGCGATACGCAATGGGTGTCCGAACATCTGGTCAACCATTTTGAGTCGATTGCCGCAGGCGATGGCTGGAGTGAAGAACGCACCGGCCTGCATGAACGTGAATTTATCGAAACCCGTCGCCACTGGTTTACTCAACCGGTCACCCACCACACCCACGGCGGCGTCAACGTATTGAATCTGGTTGAAGGCGATGCCGCTCTGGTTGAAAGCCCGCACGGCGCATTCGAACCCTTTGTGGTGCATTACGCCGAAACCTTCATTGTGCCGGCGGCTGTCGGCGAATATCGCATTTCCCCATACGGTTGTGCTGCGGGTCAGCAACTCGCCACCATGAAAGCCTGGGTAAGAGGATAACAAGATGATCAACGTGATTCTGGCAACACATGGCTCGCTTGCCGAAGCATTACTGGCTGGCGGCAAAATGGTCTACGGCGAACTGCCGCATGTTTTCCCCGTGATGCTGACGGAAAACAAGGGCATCAATAGTTTTGGCGATGAGTTTGCCGAAGTGCTGAAACAGGCCGGTAAAGGTGCTGACGGCGTGCTGGTGTTATGCGATTTGCAAAGCGGCACGCCGTGGAATATCGCCTGCCATCATGCATTCGACCCGCAAACGCAGCCACCTATGGCGGTGTTAGGCGGGGTGAATTTCCCGATGGTATTGCTGAGCGATGAAATAAAAGACCTGACCGATGTCGCACAGGCGGCAGAGGTTTTACTGGCAGAAACACACGACACGCTGGTTCAGGCGCAACTGACTGAAACCACACAATCTGATGATTTCTAAGGGGCAACGATGAGTATTTCTTTTGTGCGCATTGACGATCGAGTGATCCACGGCCAGCTGATCACCCGCTGGGCAAAAGAGTTGCCGTGCGATGGGATCGTCGCCATTGATGATGCCGTTGCCGCCGATCCGCTGTTGTCATCGGTGATGAAAGGCGCTGTGCAGGACACCAAAGTCTGGCTGTTTGATACCGCCACCGCGATTGAAAAACTGCCAAAGATCATCGCCAGTGAGAAGCACTATTTTGTGATTGGTAAATCTCCGGTAACGCTAAAACGCATTGAGGAAGCGGGTATCAGCCTGCAAAACAGCAATAAGAAAATCAACGTTGGCCCGATGAGCGCGCGAGCCACCACCACCACCATTGGCCCGAATCAATCTGTGAACCCCGAAGAGATAGCGGCGTTCGACTATCTGCTGCTGCGCGGGCATCAGATTGAATTTCGACTGGTACCTGATGCCAGCAGTTACAGCTGGCAGGATGCTCGACAAAAACTCAAATAAAGGAGTGCATTTATGGCTTTCGAAGCAGCTCTAATCGGCATTCTCTGTTACCTCGGTGCACTTAGCAGCCCATGGCTGCTGGGGTTGACCGGCGGCTGGTATTTAATTACCCGCCCACTGGTTTCAGGGATGCTGGTAGGTTTTATTCTCGGCGATGTGCAAACCGGGATTATCATCGGCGTGGCGGTTCAGGCCGTGTATATCGCGATGGTCACTCCCGGCGGTTCGATGCCTGCGGATCTCAACTTTGTTGCTTTCCCGGCAATCGCACTCGGCATTCTTTCCAATAAAGGCCCGGAAGTGGCTGTGGCGCTGGCAGCGACCATCGGCATTGCGGGTACGGTGTTGTTTAACGCCATGATGGTGCTCAATTCCTGGTGGAACCACCGCGCGGATATTGCGCTGGAGAAAGGCGACGAGCGCGGCGTGTATCTCAACAGTGCTATCTGGCCGCAAGCCACCAATTTCCTGATGCGTTTTATTCCGACGTTTATCGCAGTCTATTTCGGCGCGCAGTACATCAACGCCTTTATGGACAGCCTGCCGCACATCGTTCTTTCCACCATGAACGTGTTGGGCGGGATTCTGCCTGCGGTAGGTATCGCGATTTTGCTTAAGCAAATTATCAAGAATTACAGCATGTTGATTTACTTTCTGGTGGGGTTTATCTGCATTGTTTTCCTGAAGCTAAACATGGTGGCGCTGGTGATTGTCGGCGCGTTGCTGGCACTGATTCACTACAACTACAAACCTGAGCCGCAGGCTGAACGCACAGCCTCCACGCCCGCTGATGATGAGGATGAATTCTGATGGAAGAACGTAAACTCACTCGCCAGGATTTGCGCCGTTGCTGGCGCAGTTGGATGATGTACAACCTTTCGTCCATGAGCTTTGAGCGCCTTGAGTCATTCGGCTTTTGTTTGAGTATGTTGCCGGTGGCGAAAAAGCTCTATCCCGATGACGAACAACGCAAAGAGATGCTCAAACGCCATGCGTCGTTCTACAACACCGAGCCGCAGCTGGGGGCGATCGTCAACGGCATGGTGCTGGGTCTTGAGGAGAAACGCGCCAACGGCGAGCCGATAGACGGCGAAACCATCAACACGCTGAAAGTTGGCCTAATGGGGCCAGTGGCGGGGATTGGTGATTCGATGATACCAGGCATGCTGATCCCGATTCTGTTGAGTATTGGTATGGCGCTGGCGGCGGGCGGCAACATTCTCGGGCCACTGTTTTATTGCGTGGCGTGGCTGGCGATTATTATTCCCGGCTCGTGGTTCCTGTTCCTGAAAGGCTACCGCATGGGGTCAACCTCGGTTGAGATGCTGGTAAGCAGCAAATCAACCCGCCTGCGTGAAGCGCTATCGTTATTAGGCGTGTTCGTGATGGGCGGCGTGGCGGCAAGTTACGTGAAACTCGGCACTGGGCTGGAGTTTGTCACCAAAGATGGCGTGAATATCCATGTGCAGCAGATGCTGGACGGAATTTTCCCTAATCTGCTGCCGCTGTTGGTGGTGATTGGCACCTGGTATTTGATGGCGAAACGCGGTGTGTCACCGGTGAAAGCAATGTTGTTGTTATTGGTGTTGGCGGCGGCGGGTGTGGCTGTGGGGCTGTTCTCGTAAAACATGGTGGATGACGCTGCGCTTATCCCCCCTACGACACCAAACTCGTAGGTCGGGTAAGCGCAGCGTCACCCGACTTTTTTAAGGATGGAACCCCACCCACTTCCCGCTCACCATTCCCGGCTTTGAAATAAACTGAAAACGCGCCGGATCATCAATAAATTGTTGATACAGCGGCGCATCGGTAATCCCAAATTCGGTATATTGGCGTGGCGAGGTCACCTGTAAACGCCCCGGCATATAACGGCGATTATGCTGCCAGGCAATATGCTCATCTTGCAAAAGCGGATACCACGCCAGCCCCTTGTATGCCCGCACCGCATCGTATTCGAAACCATATTCCCGGTCGCACCAGGCACCAAACGTCAGCGGTTCATCCGGCGAGGCAGAAATCGTCGCGTGTGCCCAACCCGGCGGCACCAGCACTTTCTCACCAGGCCCCGCGCAAACCGCAAAACAGCGCCCTGGGTCGTCAGCTACATATTCCTGCATGTAGATAATCGCTTTGCCCTGCCAGATTTCATACAGCTCAGGCGGCGACCAACCGCTGTGTTCACTGATGCGGTGAATATGTCCCTGGCTGCGAATCGGCTCATCGCCCAGGCGGCCAGAAGCGTAAGTCACCACGCCAAACAGCAGCATGCGTTTTTTAAGCTCATCGGTGTCCTGCAAACGCGCCACATCCATCACGATGGCATACACGTCTTCCGGACCATTGCATGCCGGATCGCGCAACGAGGCGCGGATCTGATCGAGTTTACGGATCTCCGGTACGGGGCCAATCACCTCTTCGCCATAGCTAAAGCCCATCGGCTGGTGGTGGATCGCCATATCCAGCCCAAAATTCAGGTGCTGTTCAGCCATTTTGCACCTCTTTGCCGTGAATTTTTCCGTCCTGCAACACCACCCGCTGCGCAAAGCCTTGTGCCAGCGCCGCGTAATCATGCCCGGCGATAGTTGGCCAAACGGCAAGTGCGGAGAGAACTTCAGTTCCGGTGTTAATCAAACGGTGCGCTGTCGCACCTGGAATAATATGCACTGAACCAGGCGAAACCTGCTCAAAGCGCGCTTTTCCCTGCTCATCTTGCAGCAGCAATAAGCCCGTTCCGCGCAGGCCAAAATAGACTTCGCCCTGTTCGCGCCGCTGATGGAAATGCCCGCGCGTCATGTAAAACTCGTCGCCGATTCGCCCCGGATTCAGGTGCGTGGTGCCAGCATAAAGCTCACCTTCGCCCTGCGGAGATTTCAGCATTTCGACCTGATAGATTGCCGTTTCCGGCGGCAATGCTCGCCAGGCGTCGGTATCGTAAAAAACGCCAGCCAGATCGCCTCTACGGGTAACCTTAGTGATGAGATCTTCAGCCGTAAAATGGCCGTTGTGGAATGCCACGCAAGGCGGCATGTTGACAGAAATGTTCATTTTGTTTCTCCGGCCCAAGGAGAACTGCCTAATCAGCATAGCAAGGTTAATCGATTAACCCTAAGCCCTGGCCGGAGAATGTCGATCTGCGTCGCGTTAATTCATTACGGAGCCATGCTCTCTTATCTTTTAAGTACATACAGTGCGATCAAAGTGCGATTAGCTTATTATGTCGCTCATTTCCAGGTTCAGACTTGATCGAGAAAGTGTAATGAAACTCCCACAGGCCAGCATTTCAGAATCCGTCACCCAGCATCTTGCGCGGCGAATTATGCACGGCGATCTTGCACCAGGACTGTCATTGCCTGGCGAGAACGAATTGGCCCTTGAATATGAAGTCTCCCGGACTTCAGTGCGTAACGCACTTCAGGTATTAGCTGCCAAGGGGCTTATCTCGATTCAGGCCAAGAAACGCAGCACGGTGAATAGCCGCGAACTGTGGAGCCTGTTGGATATTGATGTGTTGGGCTGGCTGGCTGAAGGTGAACTTGACCTTAAACTGGTTGAGCAACTGATTGTGACGCGCCTGATTTTCGAGCCTAATGTGGCAACGCTTGCGGCGTTAAACGCCAACGGACACGATCTGGCGGCGATGGAAGATGCGCTCCAGTTAATGCGCAATGGCCAACTAGAAGCACAAAGATCGTTATTCGAAGAAGGCGATATGGCGTTCCACCATGCGTTATTACGCGCCACGCATAATCCCTTTCTTTTAGCCCTTGGCAACGCGCTTTCCGCCGCCATGGCGCTCTCCTTTAAGCAAACGCTGGAAAAAGACGTGCGCCAGACCAAAGCCGCCGTCGACGAACACTACCTGCTATTCGATGCTATCCGCCTGAAAGAAGTCGATAAAGCCCGCCTGCAAATGCGTAATATTTTGCTCAATGCCGCTAAAAAACGCATCTGGCAGGATCGACCGGAAATGTTCGACCACATTATTTGATCCTCATCTGACGTAATTTCGATCTCCCTCACACACTTTGGGTGCTTTTTGTTCTAGCATTCTTGTATTACAAGATTGCATGGTTTGTATTACTTGAATGAAAACTCACTGGATTGCCATCGACTGGGGAACCACCAACTTCCGTGCATTTTTAATGTCCGGTTCGCAGCCTGTTTCCCGAATTAGCCAGCCTTGCGGGTTGTTATCCGTTGAAAAGGGGCAATTTGCCTCGACGCTGCAAACGTTGCTGCACGCGTGGTTAGAAGAGCTCGGCAACCTGCCGATTGTAATGGCAGGAATGGTTGGTTCGCAGCAAGGCTGGCATGAAGTGCCTTATGCACCGCTCCCCTGTCTTGCCGAAGATCTGGCTGCTCGTACGCTGGCTTTCACCACCGACTGGGGCAGCCCGGCGTGGATTATTCCCGGCGCGAACGGCAACAGTCGGTTCTCTCAGCCAGACGTAATGCGCGGTGAAGAAGTACAACTATTAGGCCTGGCGTTGCTGCATCCTGCCAGCCAGCACACCGCCTTGTTGCCCGGCACGCACAGCAAACATGCGCAAATGGTGAATGGTGAAATTACCTCGTTCGCCACCTTTATGAGCGGCGAAATATTCTCGCTGCTGAGCCAACATTCCATTCTCGGGCGTGCGCTGCCAGAACAGCAGGAAGATACCGACGCTTTCTTGTCAGGTGTGAAAGCCGCCCGGCAAGGCGCGCCATTTACCCACTTAATCTTCTCAGCCCGCACCCGCCGCCTGGCCGGCGAAATTGCTGAAACTGGTGTTCACAGCTATTTGTCCGGCTTAACCATTGGCTACGAATTGCAGGCCGTACCCGCCGGGCAACAGGCGTGGCTGGTCGGCAGCCCGTCACTAACCGCCCGCTATCAGCTTGCCGCAGGCGAGTTGGGCCTGAACCTCTCCGCAATTAACGGCGATGACTGTTTTATTCATGGCCTGTGGCACCTCTTTACCCAGCTTCAAGGAAACCCATCATGAGCCCGGAAAATTTCATTGCCCAATGGCAACAAGAGCCGTTACCGCTGGTCGCCATTTTGCGCGGCATCACGCCTGAAGATGCCGTCGAAGCGGCAGAAATCCTGCTCGAGTACGGTTTTCACTATCTTGAAGTGCCGCTGAATAGCCCGTCACCGCTGGAGTCGATTGCTTTGATGCGCAGCGTGGTGGGCGAGCGTGGCTATGTGGGTGCCGGAACGGTGCTGACGGTTGAACAAGTTGATGCGGTAGCCGAATGCGGCGGGCAACTGATTATTTCCCCAAGTTGCTGCCCTGAAGTGATTCGCCGCACGCGCCTGCTCAAGTTGATCAGCATGCCGGGGATCATGACGCCCAGCGAGGCGTTCATCGCGATCGACGCCGGAGCCAGCGCACTGAAGTTGTTCCCGGCGGAGCATGTCAGCCCGGTCGTTACCAAAGCTTTCCGCGCGGTGGTTCCACGCAGTGTCGCCATGCTGCCGGTTGGCGGTATCCAGCCAGACGCCGCACAAATGCGCAGTTACATCCAGGCAGGCGCTAACGGTTTTGGTCTTGGCGGCGGTTTGTATCAGGCCGGTTTGAGCATGCCGACCCTTCGTGAACGTGCCCAGGCTTATCAACACGCCTGGCGCCAGTGCGCGGGCTAAATCATGAATCAGGGTATCGGCGGCAATATCGAGGCAATCGGTGAATATCGTGCGCAGTTGGGTGAAACGCCGGTGTGGTGTCGCCAGAGCGGTTCGCTGTTGTGGGTCGATATCTTGCAAAATCGCCTGTTGCGTTACTGGCCGAATCAAGCCGGAAGCGTTGATGTTCGCCCGATGCCGGTTTTCACCAGCGCGGTGCTGCTGACCTCTGAGCCAGAGATTTTCCTGGTGGTCAGCCAGAGTGGTATCTCGCTGTACAACTACCAAAACCAACAGTCGAGTGCGGTTTGTGCGTGGCCGAATGATGCCCACGGAACACGCCCCAATGAAGCCGCCATTGCGCCTGATGGTTCGCTGTGGTTTAGCACCATGGACCCAACCGCTCAGAAGGCGATTGGCAGCTGGTATCGAGTCTGCGCGGATTCCCCCACGCCTCAGCATTTGCTGGGCGGTTTGGTAGTCCCGAATACCCTGCAATGGATCGGCGAAAACGTCTGGTTTGCCGATTCGTTACGTCACCGTTTTTACCGTGCGACGTTGCAGCCACACGGGCTGCACATCGAACAGGAATACCAGGTCAACGGCATTCCCGATGGCTCGACGCTGACCGAAGATGGCGAACTGATTAACGCTTGCTGGGGAAGTTCCTGCCTGGCGCGCTACCGAATAGACAATCTCCAACTGGTTGAATCTGGCCGCATAGCCTTGCCCGTCAGCCAGCCCAGCAGTTGCACGTTCGGTGGCCCAAATTTATCCGATCTTTACATCACTTCTGCACGAGATGGACTTGCCCGACCCGTCGCCCTGGATGGCGCGGTTTTAAAAATAACAACAACAATTGCAGGCACACCCGCCCGCAAATTCAGGATCTAAAAATCCATAACTTTGAGGCGTTATTAATGAATACGATCTCTTCCCCTACACAGACTAATCGGCAGACTTTACTGGTCTGCTTCCTTGCCGCACTCGCCGGGCTGCTATTTGGCCTCGATATGGGCGTCATCGCCGGCGCACTGCCGTTTATCGCTAGCGAATTTAATCTCAGCAGCCATCACCAGGAAATTGTCGTCAGTATCATGATGTTAGGTGCGGCGCTCGGCGCACTGTGCAGCGGCCCGATGTCATCAACCCTTGGGCGCAAGAAAAGCCTGTTGCTCGGTGCAGTGCTATTTATCGTCGGTTCTGTGGGTTGTGCCGTCGCGCACAGCATGGAAGTGCTCGCGGTATCGCGCTTTATTCTCGGCCTGGCCGTGGGCGTTGCATCGTTTACCGCGCCGCTGTATCTATCTGAAATTGCGCCAGAACGTATTCGTGGCAGCATGATTTCTCTTTATCAGTTGATGATTACGATCGGCATTCTGGCGGCGTTTTTGTCTGATGCGGCATTGAGCGAAGGCGGCCACTGGCGCTGGATGCTGGGCGTTATTACATTCCCGGCGATCATCCTGTTTGTCGGCGTGCTGACACTGCCTGAAAGCCCGCGCTGGCTGGCAATGAAAAACAAGCATGAACTGGCTGGAAAAGTGCTGAAGCTGCTGCGTAACTCCGATAAAGAAGCGCAGGACGAGCTGAATCAAATTCGCGAAAGCGTGAAGATGAAGCAACGCGGTTTGCAGCTTTTCTTGCACAACCCACACTTCCGCCGTTCCACTTACCTCGGTGTACTACTCCAGTTTATGCAGCAATTCACCGGTATGACGGTGATCATGTACTACGCCCCGAAGATCTTTGAGATCGCCGGTTTTGCCACCACCCGCGAACAAATGTGGGGCACGGTAATTGCAGGCTTAACCAACGTGCTGGCAACGTTCATCGCGATTGCTCTGGTTGACCGTTGGGGACGCAAACCTATCCTGAAATTAGGCTTCTCAGGCATGGCCATCTGCATGGGCATTCTCGGTTATATGTTCCATAGCGGTATTTCTAACCCGACCGAGCAATACACCGCCGTTATCGTGTTGCTGGTTTTCATCACCGGTTTTGCGATGAGTGCTGGCCCGTTGATTTGGGTGCTGTGTTCAGAGATCCAGCCGCTCGCCGGGCGCGATTTTGGCGTCACCTGTTCCACGATGGCGAACTGGATCGCCAATATGATCATCGGTGCTACTTTCCTGACGCTGATCGACACCATCGGCAGCCCAAATACCTTCTGGCTGTATGGCGCGCTGAACGTGGTGTGTATTGTGCTGACCCTTCTGTTCATTCCTGAAACCAAAAATATTTCTCTGGAACATATCGAACGCAACTTAATGCGCGGTAATGCGCTGCGCCATATCGGCCAGCCGCAACAGAGCAAGACCAGTAACCCAATCACCACCGAATAAAACAACAACAGGCCTGAGCTCAGAATTCAGGCCCCCTACCTCTGGAGATGACAATGAGTAACATAATCGAGAGTACATCAGCGAATGCGGCCGCTGAATCGCGGGTTTACAGCAAGATAACCCGGCGACTGATTCCGTTTTTGATTTTGTGTTATTTCTTCGCCTATCTGGACCGCGTTAACGTCGGCTTCGCCAAACTGCATATGCAGGATGCGCTGAATTTCAGTGACACGGTGTATGGCCTGGGTGCCGGTATTTTCTTTATCGGCTATTTCCTGTTTGAGATGCCAAGCAACTTGCTGATGCAGAAGTTTGGGCCACGTTTCTGGATTGCCCGCATTATGGCAACCTGGGCGGTGCTCTCAGCAGGCATGATGTTCGTCACCACGCCGACCCAATTCTACGTGGTGCGGTTTTTACTCGGCGTGGCCGAAGCAGGTTTCTTCCCTGGCATCGTGTTTTATCTCACGCTGTGGTTCCCGTCGTGGCGTTCTGCGCGCACCCTGGGGCTGTTTATTCTGGTCACCCCACTTTCAACGATTATCGGTAGCCCGCTGTCCGGACTGATCCTCAAACTTTTTGAAGGCGTTGGCAGCCTGCATAACTGGCAATGGCTGTTTTTGGTTGAAGCGATCCCCTCTTTCCTGCTCGCTTTTGTGGTGCTGCGTTATCTCGATAACGACGTGAAGTCAGCGAAATGGCTGAGCGATGCCGAAAAGCAGGTGGTCATTAACGATCTGGCAAAAGATGAAGCCAACCGCGCGCTGCTCAATAAAGGCAAAGTGGATAGCAGCCTGAAAGGGATGCTGAAAAACGGTTATGTCTGGCTGCTGGCACTGGTGTTTTTCAGCTTCAACATCGGCTATTACGGCATCAACTTCTGGCTGCCTTCGATCATCAAAAGCTCCGGCGTGAATGACGATTTGTATATCGGCCTGCTGGCGGCGCTGCCGTATGTCTTCGGCGCGGCATTTATGGTGTGGAACAGCCGCCACTCTGACCTCAAGCAAGAGCGCCGCTGGCATATCGCCATCCCTGCGCTGGTTGGCTGTATCGGCCTGACGTTAAGCGCGTATTGCAGCGGCTCTACCTTCTGGATGATGGCGTGGATTTGCGTGGCGATGTCCGGCACCCTGGCGCTAATTCCAACCTATATCAGTCTGCCTGGCGCGCTGTTGTCTGGCACTGCCGCCGCTGCGGGTATCGCTTTCGTGAACTCGATTGGCAACCTGGCCGGTTTCTTCGGCCCGACTGTGCTGGGCTGGCTGAAAGATACCACCGGGCGTACAGATATCGGCTTATACATTCTGGCGGGTTTCCTGCTGCTTTGTGTGCCGCTCATCCTGCTTCTGCCTGCACGCCTGGCAAACCCTAAAAAAGTGATAGTTCAACCTGAACAAAGCGGTGTGCAGCCTAATACTGCCCATCAAATCAATGCGGCACCTCGTCGTTAACGAACAAAAAGAGATTGTGAATATGAGCGGATGTGGCGGATGTGCCAGCTGTGGCACGCATTTCAACCCGATCCTCGAAGGTGATGATGGCGCATTGAAACGTGCGCTATACAAATCCATGGGGCATACCGATGAGCAACTGCGCAAACCGGTAATTGCCGTGGTGAACAGTTATACCAATGCTACGGCGGGCCATGCCAACCTGAATGAGCTGACGGCAAAAGTGCTGGAAGGTATCGACGAAGCCGGTGGCGTGGGCATGGTGTTTGGCACCATCGCGCCGTGTGACGGTATCGCCGAAGGGCATTTGGGGATGCGTTATATCCTCGCCGCCCGCGAAGTGATTACCGCGTCTATCGAAGTGATGATGCGCGCTCACCGTTTTGACGGCATGGTGCTGCTTGGCTCATGCGACAAAATCGTTCCGGCGATGTTAATGGCGGCGGCGCGTTTAGATATACCGGCGATTATGGTTAACGGCGGGCCAATGTATCCGGCTGAATATAAAGGTAAACACTGGGACGGCAATATCGTCACTGAAGCCATTGGCTGGAAGATGCGCGGTGAAATCAGCGAAGAAGAGTTTGCCCATATCGAGAATATTGCCGAGCCAGGCCCTGGCTCCTGCACCATGTACGGCACCGCGAATACCATGTGCTGCATTGGTGAAGTATTGGGTATGAGTTTGCCGGGCAGCAGTACGCTGCCTGCGGTATCGCAAGAACGCCGCGATTGCGCCGTAGAAACCGGCCGTCAGGCGGTGGAACTGGTGCTCAATGGCGTGAATGCGCGCCAGATTATTACCGCGCAATCCATTCATAACGCGATGGTTTATTTGCTGGCAACCGGCGGTTCAACCAATGCAATTTTGCATCTACAAGCCATTTATTACGAAGCCGAGCTAGGCCATCTGCCGCTGTCCGCTTTTGATGAGCTCAGCCACCGTGTGCCGCTGGTGGCCTCGCTGTATCCGGCATCCGAGCACGACATGATCGACTTCTGGGAAGCCGGTGGCGTGCAGGCGGTGGAAGTGGAAATCAGCAAACTGATGCACCTGGATGCGCTGACCGTTGCCGGTAAAACTAAAGCCCAGTTGCTTGCCGACACTAAACGCAGTTGCCGCCCGGAAGTGATTCACACGCTGGCTATTCCGGTGCGTAACGAAGCGGGTGTCGCCGTGCTGCATGGCAACCTTTCGCCGCTGGGTTGCGTAGTCAAACCGGCTGCCGTTCCGGAAAACCTGATGGTGTTCCGTGGCCCTGCGGTGGTGTTCAACAGCGAGCAGGAATCCGTAGAAGCGATTATGTCCGGCCAGATTCAGCCCGGCAGCGTGCTGGTGCTGCGCTACGAAGGCCCGAAAGGCGGGCCGGGGATGCCGGAAATGTATAAGCCGATGAAATCGCTGGAAGGCATGGGGCTTTCTGATACTTGCGCGTTGATTACCGACGGGCGTTTTTCTGGTTCCAACCGTGGGCTGTTCGTCGGCCATATCTCGCCAGAAGCGGTAGATGGCGGTGAGTTAGGGCTGGTGGAAAACGGCGATGAAATCTCAATTGATATTCCATCACGCTTGCTGACGCTGCATGTGGCGGAAGAAGTGCTGGCAACACGCCGTGAAAACTGGCAGCCGGTGAACAAAGAAGTGCCACGCGGCTTCTTACGTTTGTATCGCCGCTGGGCGCTGCCTGCCGCGCAAGGCGCGGTGCTGGCTGATCGGGAGGAAGACTGATGACTAAGCACTATACGGCGCAAGACATCGGTGGCGTGAATCCCATTACCGCGATGCCGTTTACGCCGGCGGGTGAAATTGACGAACATAGTTTTGTGCGCCTGCTGGAGCATCTTTCCACCAGCGGAGCGCAAGGCACCACGCTGTTTGGCATCGCCAGTGAATTCCCGAAATTGCACGATCAGGAACGCGATCGGCTGGCACAAATGTTTGTCTCGACGCTGGCAGGAAGCCCGCTTTATCGGGCGATGTCGGTGACCGATCACAGCACTGAGCTGGCGATAAAACGTGCGCGTGACTACGCCAAATTAGGTGTGGATGCGCTGATGCTACTGCCACCGTTCTTCCTTAGCCCTAATCCACAGGCCATTCAGGAACATATTATTGCCGTGCTGGAAGCGGTGGATATTCCGGTCATGGTTCAGTACGCGCCGGGTGAAACCGGCCTGCCGATTACGCCGGAACAACTGGCAGTGGTCGCAGACCGCTACCCGCATGCGGTATTCAAAATCGAGTGTAACCCGCCCGTAGACTACACCCGCGAGTTTCTGAAACTGGCACCACAGGCCAGCGTGCTGAACGGTTATGCCGGGCTGTATATGCTGCAAATGCTGGCGGCAGGCGGAAAAGGTGTGATGCCGGGTTGTTCGTTTACCGAGGTTTATGTGCGGATTTACCAGCACTGGCAACGGGGCGAAACGGCGCAAGCCGAAGCGTTACATCAGGCGTTGTTGCCGTATATCCAGCGCTGGATGACGCACTGCGAATACATCATTCAGGTTGAGAAAAACCTGCTGCAACGACGTGGGATTATTGCCAGCGATTATTGCCGCAAGCCGGGCTGGCAGCTTTCTACGGAAGACCATCAGACCCTTGATCGCTTCCTGAACGAATTCCAACTCTAAGCTTAGCTTTTTGAGGTTAACGAAATGAGCAGTCAAAAATCAGCACGCGTTGTGATTGTTACCGGAACCAGCCAGGGTATCGGCCAGGCCATTGCACAGACCTTTCTGAGCAATGGCGATATTGTTATCGGTTGTGCTTTTTCAGCGCTGGAAAGAGCGCCAAATGCCCAAAAAATGCTGGCTGAATATCCCGAACGCTATTTCTATTTTTCCGTCGACGTGACCAAAACGGAGTCTATTAAGCAATTCGTTATTGATGCCGAAAAGCTTTTTGGGCGCATTGATGTGGTGGTGTCTAACGCCGGTAAAAACGTCTTTAAAGGGATCGATTGTGAAGAGAGCGATTGGGCGCATAACTTCGATCTGAATTTGCGGTCGCACTGGTATCTGGCGAAATGCGCCCGCCCGGCGCTGCAAAAAAGCAAAGGGACGATCCTGGTGATCACCTCGAATCATGCGTTTTCAACCATGCCTGGCTGCGCGCCGTATAACATCAGCAAGCGCGCCCTGCTTTCACTGGTGCAAAGCCTGACTATCGAATGGGGGCCAGAAATTCGCACCGTGGGTATCGCGCCTGGTTTTATCGACACCGACGGCAATCAGGTCTGGTTTGACTCGCATGCCGATGGCAAAGCCGCCCGCGACAAAACTATTCGCAAACACCCGGTAGGCCGCATTGGGCGTGCCGAGGAAGTCGGCGATTTGTGCCTGTTCTTATCCAGCGATAAAGCCGGGTTTATTGCCGGAACGACAATTGTGATGGATGGCGGGCGCAGTGCGATTATGCAGGATGAGGACGATGCGTAAGGAAAAAGGGGAGCAAATGCTCCCCTTTTGGGATTGATTGCACACTTTGCTGGAATATAAACCAGGAAGATCTGCATATTATCGAAAATTTTATCGTTGATTACCCACGTGGAATTTAGGGACACGGCACTATGCTTGATGCTATAAAATAATTTTTTCAGCTTATTATTTTATATAACGATGATTAATTACTCTTGAAATACAATCTGTAAAAACTTATCCCTTAGCACGTTCTGAATTTGTGGATTCCACGCGATACCAATCTGCCATCCACTGTGCCTGGCTTCAAGTTGTACCAGCGTTACTCCAGTTGGCAGAAAATGACTGACACTTTGCGGTAGTAAAGCAACGCCATTACCTCCGGCAATTAGTGCGAGCAAGCTATGAATATCATCAGTAGCTAATGTAGAACTGGCCGTAAGATTATTTTCTTTGAGAAAAGAGTCAACTTGTCCAGCCAAACAAGGTTCACGAAGTGAATTAACTTGCAATAGTTGGTACCTATTCAGTAAATGCTGAATATTTGAGCTATCAACCCTTGTCCCCGAGGGAACTGCCAGCACTAATTTTTCTTCCATTAATACGGTGGCCCTAAGTGGATGGGCTACTGGCAAACGGATAAACCCAGCCTGTAGTTGCCCCTCTAACAGCATTCGGGATTGCACGCTGGACGGAATATTGCTGAGAGATACTTCAGCATTCGGATGTTGCTCACGAAGAATATTTACACATGCTGGTGCAATTTGAAATGAGGATATACCAAAACCAAGCGCCAATTTATTCAGATCAAGTTTCTGTATATTAAGGGCATGTATCAGAAATTCGTCATACTGCTTTAATAAGTCACCGGCACAGGGATAAAGTTGCTTTCCAGAAATTGTTAATTTTGCGCCGTAACGTCCTCGCTGAAAAAGACTTGTGCCTAGCAAATGCTCCAGAGCCTGAATCTGTTTAGTTAATGTTGGTTGAGTAAGATAGAGAATTTCCGACGCAGCATGATAGTTCCCCGTATCGGCCAACGTAATGAATGCACGCAGCAGTTTGATATCCATTCTAACCTTCTATCAAAATACAAAAAATTGGAATTATACAGCTGACCATTGTTAGTGGCATGGTGAGTAATATAACTCATAAACAAGGGAACATGTTACGAGGAAGTGTATTTGAAATTATTGTTTAAAGTAATGCTAACCCGAAAGCCACATTCATTATTATCCTGAATATATTATTACCAAATTTATTGGTCTAAAGGAAATAATTGTATCTACTGATAGCTTATACACATAAAGGAATATGAATATGTCAAATGTTGCCGTACTCACCAATGATTTACAGTACGAATTTACCTACAAAATAACGACTGACGCGCAAGAACTCGAACGTAAGCTGAAGCAATTCAACATGTTTCTTGACGGTATTCGGAAAGCAGGTCAATTGGTCATACATTTACAACTCATCCATGACCCTAATGACCCAGCGGTACAACGCCGATACCAAAATCGCGCGGCGGGAATTCCAGCGATTGCAGGCACACCAGGCAATCAGCTGATCGATATTATTCACCACCCCTCAGATCTGGTTGTTGTCAAAAGCCGAGATAGCGGATTTTTCGAAACCGAGTTGGATAACACGCTCCAGAGACTCGGAGTCAAAACCGTAGTCGTTACCGGGCTACAAACCCATGTTTGCGTCCAGACTACAGCCGCAGATGCATTCTTTAGAGGCTATAACGTCTGGGTCCCTGATGACTGCGTATTTTCACCGACGACAGAAGATACTGATCGCGCACTTGAGTGGCTCGCAGGATATTGCGCAACCGTAGCACCTTCTACAGAAATTCTCTCTTTGCTGAATAAAAGTGATGATCTCCCAGAGCGCGGTACAGGGAGTCGAGCATGAGTAAAGCTAACGTACAGACTCCTCAGGTTAGTCGTTCGCAGGAAATTGTGGTTCTGGATCACGGCACTGGCGCAAAGCTTAGTCGTGAGCTTGTGGAGGAAATAGCTGAGACTTTAGGTGACGCTTATCTTGGTACCATGGAAGACAGTGCATTACTAGAGTTACCCTCTAACCGCATTGCATTCACTACGGATTCTTTTGTAGTGACTCCACTTATCTTCGGAAATGGTGACATTGGTAAAATTGCCGTATGCGGCACCGTGAATGATCTGGCGGTAAGTGGTGCTCGCCCGCTCTACATCACACTGAGCCT
Organism: Buttiauxella sp. S19-1; assembly: GCF_022134725.1. Taxonomy (NCBI): domain Bacteria; kingdom Pseudomonadati; phylum Pseudomonadota; class Gammaproteobacteria; order Enterobacterales; family Enterobacteriaceae; genus Buttiauxella; species Buttiauxella sp. S19-1. Next base: position 65,936 of record NZ_JAHWLU010000007.1, on the reverse strand, counting down.
TATTATCGAAGAGGGTATGCCAATATCTGAACTGCTCAAAATAATTGAGTCAGTTCGTGAAACAGCTCATTCAGCAGGAGTCAAGATCGTCGCTGGTGACACGAAGGTTGTGGGAAAAGGAGAAGCTGACAGACTTTTCATCAATACTGCTGGCATCGGGGTAATGAGACACCACTCACTTTCTATCCGCAACGTTCGTCCCGGGCAAAAAATCATCCTTAGCGGCTACATCGGAAATCATTCTATTCACCTTCTATCAATTCGCGAAGGCCTGGGCTTTGAACGTAAGGTTTTGAGCGATTGCGCACCACTTAATCATATGATTGATAACGTATTGAATAACGTGCCGGCCGGCAAGATTGCTTCAATGCGCGACGTTACTCGCGGTGGCCTATCTGCGGTGCTGCATGAGCATGCGCGTGCGACAAATTGTGCGATTCGTTTTAGTAAACTAGCACTGCCAGTACTTCCGGAGGCCGCTATGGCTGCCGACATGCTAGGTGTGAATGTGATTAATCTGGCCAATGAAGGTTGTTTATGTCTCTTTGTCGAACCCGACGTAGCGGATAAGGTTTTAGAGTTGCTGCATGAAGATCCTTGCGGAAAAGAGGCAAAAATTATTGGTGAAGTTGAAGCTTTCTCTCAGCCGGTTGTTCAAATGGTGGAATCGGATGGCTCCCTGACAACAATCGAGGAACTTTATGGTGCTGAACTTCCCAGACTCTGCTGAAAAATTGGCATTACTTCAAACACGCCGTTATCGAGTTTGTGGGATTGTACAAGGGGTCGGTTTCCGGCCTTTTGTTCATCGTCTGGCACGTACTCATCGCATCACTGGATGGGTTCTCAACGATTCAGAAGGGGTGTTGCTCGAATTACAAGCGCCTTCAGACGCTATCAAAAATTTCATTACTGAGTTGGAATTAGATCCACCACCTCTGGCTAAAATTATCGACGTCTTCGAAGTACAGATTGACGAAATTGCACCTAATTATCATAGCTTTGATATTCGTAAGAGTCAGGATCTTGCGAATATGAACACCATCATCCCGCCTGACTCAAACGTTTGTGAAGACTGTTTGCGGGAAATGCGCGATCCTGGCGATCGTCGTTACCGTTATGCATTCATTAATTGTACTAATTGTGGACCACGCTACTCAATCATCCTTGGCATGCCATATGACCGGTCCAAAAGTACTATGCGTGCATTTGCGATGTGCCCAGAATGTAATCGTGAATATATTGATATTGAAGATCGTCGTTACCATGCTCAACCAAATGCGTGCCAGTCTTGCGGACCACATCTTCAGCTAACTGATAAAGCAGGGAATTCAATTATCACTGATGATGTGGTGCGCTATGTCATATCCAGATTACGTGAAGGGGCTATTGTTGCTATCAAAAGTCTCGGTGGATTTCACTTAGTTGTTGATGCCAGCAACGAAGCTGCAGTACGGGAACTACGGCGTCGCAAACACCGAGATGCAAAACCCTTCGCTGTGATGGTTGCTAACACACTCAGCGCTGCTAGCTGGGTATTAATAAACCAGCATGATGAAGAGCTTCTTGAAAGCGTCCAAAGGCCCATAGTGCTTTTGCGTAAACATCCAACAGCAATCTCTTTATTGGAAGAGATCGCCCCTCGTAATCCAAACTTAGGAGTGATGCTCCCATCCACACCATTGCAACATCTACTGCTTGAAGATCCTGCTCTACCTGTTTTGGTCATGACCAGTGGTAATCTTTCCGGGCATCCTATTGTGTTCGAAAACCCTATAGCTATTGAACAATTAGGAGAGATTGCAGACTACTTTGTACTGAATGATCGAGACATCCGTACGCGTATAGATGATTCTGTAGTCCGTGGAATAGTCCTTGAAGGAAAGAATGTACCTCAAGTATTTTTTCTTCGCCGCTCGCGAGGCTTTGCTCCATACCCTATTCATTTACCTTATTCAGTTGGTTCGGTGATAGCTCTTGGTGCTGAGCTAAAAACGACCGTTAGCATCAGTAAGGGCAAGCAAGTATTCATCAGCCAGCATATTGGCGATCTGAAAAATGATGCAACATTCCGGTCACACATCGACTGCGCCAGGCACATGCAAGAACTATTGGGAGTAAAAGCAGGAACGCTTGCCTGCGATCTGCATCCTGCATTCCGCTCGACTCGAAATGCTATCGAACAATCAGAGATACGTGTCGTCCAAGTCCAGCATCACCATGCTCACATGGTTTCCTGCATGGCAGAAAACGGACTTTCAGGCCAAACAATCGGAGTAGTTTTCGACGGCACCGGCTATGGCACTGACGGAACGATCTGGGGTGGAGAATTCCTTCTTGGAGATGCTGAAGGATTCACACGCGTTGGACATTTGCGACCAATGCTTCTGCTTGGTGGCGATAAAGCAGTGGAAGAGCCAATCCGCATCGCCATTTCACTTCTTGTAGAAGCATTTGGTGAAAATCTGACAAAAATTGATATACCCGCTATTAACGCCCTCTCTGAACAAAGACGTGAAATATTTTCCAAAATGGCCATAAAAAAGATTAACTCCCCAACGACCTCCAGCATGGGTCGTTTATTCGATGGTATTTCCTCACTGATGGGCATCTGCACCGAAGTCGAGTATGAAGGACAGGCTGCAATCGAAATGGAAGCACTATTACAGCGTGACTTTCATATGGCCAGGCCACTTGAGTATATTGTTGAAAATAATGAAGGTTGTCTGGTAGTGGACTATCGACCTCTTATCAGAGAATTGGCGCACCAGTTGAGTCAACCAATCCCCGATATATCTGAGCTGAGCCGACGCTTCCACTCTACGGTTGTAGATATCATCTGTGAAGTTTGTTTACGCCTTATTAAGCAATTTGGAATAAAGCAAATTGTGTTGAGCGGTGGCGTTTTTTGTAATGAATTCATTCTGGTAAATACCTTAAATAGCCTGGAGGCGCACGGAATAAAACCGTATTTTCATCAATTAGTTCCCACTAATGATGGCGGTATTTCATTGGGACAAGTGGTTGTCGCCGCTGCTCAAGTTAAGCGTGAAACACAGCATAATAATGGAGATTAAAAATATGGTTGAGCTTACAGAAAAGGTTGGGGCAGTTCTGTTTGACATGGACGGCGTTCTTATCGACTCAAAAGCTGTTATCGAGCAAGGATGGCGTGAGGCAGCCCAGATGTACGGGCGCCAGATCACTGAAGCAGAAATCATCAAACATATACATGGCCAGCCTGGCCCACATACCATCCGGGCCCTTTTCCATGATTTGCCTCTTTCGGATCAACAAAAAATCCAGGCACACATCATACATGTTGAAAATACCGCCGACTGCGAACCTATTCCTGGTGTCGCAGAGCTTATCGCATCGCTAAGTTCGGCTGGAATTACAGTTGGTATCGTGACTAGCGGCTGGCGCTACAAAATTGATCGTGTTATTGCCCTACTCCGAGCAGAGTCATGTATCTCCGTGATCGTTGAACGAGATGATGTCGCTCGTGGTAAGCCGTTCCCCGATCCTTATCTACTCGCGGCCGAACGCTTGGGCATTTCTCCCAGTAAAACTGTCGTTTTCGAGGACTCAAAAAGTGGAGTAACTTCCGCTGTCGCCGCAGGAGCTTATTGTGTCGGTATTGGGGAAGAGGATCTTATGCCATGCGGAGCAAAACTGATTATCCCTGACTTTCGGGATGTAAAATTAATGACCTACGGGTCGGAAGGGTCCTTCCTTTCATTCTGTCCTGGGCGCGAGGTCTTCATACAGCGACTATCAGACTTAAAGGGCTATTCCTGATTAGATTTGAGCAAAAGTATATGAGGTAGTTTGAAAGCTGTATCAGCCTAAAGGGAGACATATATGAAAGTGGCAATAGTTGTTGCTTCTAATGGATTGATTGCAAAAGAATTATTACAAGTCGCATATTACACAGTGGGCTCTATCCGTAACGTATCATCAATTAGCTTTTTTGAAGGTGATAGTGTGGAAGTGTTGCTCGAACGTTATAAAAAAACCCTGGGAAATCTAGATGTGCAGCACGGCATTCTTTTTCTCATTGAAAGCAAAAGTAGCGCTCATGAGTATGCTGCCAGTTATTTTTCGCTTCAGTATCCCACAAGTAGAATTGTCACTGGCATTAATCTTCCAATGTTAGTTTCATTGTTCATTTCAGAGAACAATGAAACTAGTCCATTTATTCTTGCAACCAGGGCTCAAGAATATGGGAAACAAGCTGTCTGTATTTTACCGGATGCAGGAGAGAGTCTAAGCATTTCACACCTTATTTAAGGTGAAAACTACCTGCATTCATATTCATGGATGCAGTGCCAAAAAAGTTACGTAGTTATATGAAGAAAGAAAATAAAGAGTGGATAAAATCGGTATTTATCCACTCAGCCATTCATATGCGCTTTTACTCGACTTCTTTGATATCCACACGCAGCTCACGCGGAACTTCGAAAACGATGTTTTCTTCGCGCCCTACCAGTTCACGGGTGTCGCTACCGCCGAGTTCACGCAGGCGAGCCAGAACGTTTTGCACCAGAATGTCGGGGGCTGATGCCCCTGCCGTCACCCCAACACAAATAGCGTCTTTTACCCACTCTTCCTGGATGTCCGCAGCGTCGTCAATCAGGTACGCCGCTTTGCCCATGCGTTGCGCCAGTTCAGCAAGACGGTTGGAGTTGGACGAGTTTTTCGAGCCAACTACCAACACCACATCTGCTTCATCAGCCAACGCACGGACCGCTTCCTGGCGGTTGGTGGTGGCGTAGCAAATGTCGTCTTTACGCGGACCGATAATATTTGGGAAGCGGGTACGCAGCGCGTCAATCACGTCAGAAGTGTCATCTACAGAGAGTGTGGTCTGGGTCATAAACGAAAGTTTATTTTCGTTTTTCACATCCAGCTTGCTGACATCTTCCGGCGATTCAACCAGGTACATGCCCCCTTTCGGGTTACTGTACTGGCCCATGGTGCCCTCCACTTCCGGATGGCCAGCATGGCCAATCAGAATGGATTCCTCACCACGACGGCTGGCGCGAGCCACTTCCATATGCACTTTGGTCACCAACGGGCAGGTCGCATCAAACACCGTTAAATCACGGCCTTTGGCTTCACTGCGTACTGCTTGAGAAACACCATGTGCTGAGAAAATCAGGATTGCGCCATCAGGCACTTCACTGATCTGCTCGATGAAAATCGCCCCGCGTTCCCGCAGGCTATCAACCACGTAACGGTTGTGCACCACTTCATGACGGACATAAATCGGCGCGCCGTATATGGCCAGCGCGTTTTCAACAATGCTGATAGCGCGGTCTACCCCGGCACAAAAGCCACGAGGGTTAGCCAACAGGATCTGCATTCAACGCCTCCAGTACCGGGTCAATTTCCAGTACTTCGATATCAAAATGAATGGTTTGCCCGGCGAGTGGGTGGTTAAAGTCAACGGTGATGGAATCGCCGTTAACTTCACGTACTACACCAGGCATCTCGCTGCCATCCATTGCAGTAAACAACATAATGGCACCCGGCACCGGCTCACCCGCGTCAATAAATTCACGACGAGAGAAATACTGGATCATGTCCGGGCTTGGAATACCAAACGCCGATTCCGGTGCCAGAGAGAACGCTTTTTTGTCCCCTGCTTTCAAACCGACTAGCTGGTCTTCCATGCCTGGCGACAGTGTTTCGTCACCCAGCGTGAAGAGTGCCGGTTTGCCGTTGTTGCGGGTCGACTCGGCGGTGGAGCCATCTTCGAGTTTCAGCGTGAAATGCACGAAAACTCTGCTATTAGCCTGGATAGACTCAGCCATGGGTTACCCTTTTTGCTTAGCGGGCTTGTCGGAGGAGACAAAGAATCCCTCCAGAACAATCAGCGCCGCACCGATACAGATTGCCGTATCGGCCAGATTAAACGTGGCGAAGTGCCAGTCGCCGACATAGAAATCGATCATGTCGACCACAAAGCCATGCCATAAACGGTCAAACAAGTTGCCGAGTGCGCCGCCGATGATTAAAGCATAGGCGATGTTATGCAGCTTCTGCGTCGCTTTTGAGCGATACATCATTACCGCTAAAATCACGCATATGCCGATAGCAATACCCGCAAAGAACCAGCGCTGCCAGCCGCCTTTATCCGCAAGGAAACTAAACGCAGCGCCGTAGTTACGGGCGTAGTGCAGATTCAGCGATGGGAACAGGGATACGGTGTCCCCCAGCATGAAATGCTGGAGGATCAGGTATTTGCTGCCAAGATCGATGATCAGTACCACCACCACAAGCCACAGCCAGCTCAGGCCGGTCGAACAAATCGATTTACTCATCAGGCAAATTTACGCTTTTCGCCGTCACCGGCTACGTTAGTTACACAGCGGCCACAGATTTCTGCGTGTTCCGCCACCAGGCCGACGTCGGTGGTGTAATGCCAGCAACGCGGGCATTTTTCACCGTCAGCTTTACGCAGAGCAACTTTCAATCCTTTGAGGATTTCGCTTTGCTGCGCGTCTTCAGTTGCCTGTGCATAATCGGCAACTGCTGCACCCGAGGTCAACAAGACAAATCGTAATTCATCACCGAGGCTGTTGAGCTTCGCTGCCAGTTCGCTGTCGGCAAACAGAGTCACATCAGCTTCCAGAGAACCGCCCACACGCTTATCAGCACGTGCTTGTTCGATAACTTTGTTCACTTCGCCACGCACGGTTAACAGCGTGTCCCAGTAATCATTGTTCATCGTTTCGCTGTCAGCCAGACCGAACAGACCTTCGTACCATTCACCGGTGAAGACATATTTCTCACGGTTGCCTGGCAGGAACGCCCAGATTTCATCGGCGGTGAAGGACATGATAGGTGCCATCCAGCGAACCAGCGCTTCTGCAATGTGGAACAGAGCGGTCTGGCAGCTACGACGCGCTACGCTGTCGGACTTCGCAGTGTACTGGCGGTCTTTGATGATATCGAGATAGAACGAGCCCATTTCGATGGAGCAGAAACGCATCAGGCGTTGCACAACTTCGTGGAAATCGTAGTTTTCATAAGCGGCAAGGATATCGGCTTGTGCTTCTTGCGCACAGCTGACGGCCCAGCGATCCAGTACAACCATTTCTTCCGGTTTCACCATATCGGTTTCTGGATTGAAACCATTAAGGTTCGCCAGCAGGAAACGCGCGGTGTTACGGATACGACGATAAGAGTCGGCAGCACGTTTCAGGATCTCATCGGACACAGCAATTTCGCCGGTGTAATCCGTTGATGCTACCCACAGACGCAGAATATCGGCGCCCAATTTGTTCATCACGTCCTGCGGAGAAACGGTGTTACCGATGGATTTAGACATTTTGCGGCCCTGACCATCAACGGTGAAACCGTGAGTCAGTACCTGGCGGTAAGGCGCTTTGCCTTTCATCGCTGTCGAAATCATCAGTGAAGACATGAACCAGCCGCGATGCTGATCCGAACCTTCCAGATACATGTCTGCCGCGTGGCCGCTGAATTCAGGGCGCACATCAACAACCGATGAATGCGTTGAACCGGAGTCGAACCACACATCTAAAGTGTCTGGCACTTTGGTGTAGTTATCAGCGTCGTCACCAAGGATGTCGCGCGGGTCGAGATCCCACCACGCCTGGATGCCGTCTTGTTCAACACGCTTCGCCACTTCTTCCATCAGTTCCAGCGTGCGCGGGTGCAGCTCTTCAGTGTCTTTGTGGACGAACATCGACATCGGCACGCCCCATGTACGCTGGCGAGAGATACACCAGTCCGGGCGGTTAGCGACCATTGATTCAATACGCGCCTGACCCCAGTCTGGGATCCACTGCACGCCTTTGATCTCTTTCAGAGACTGCGCGCGCAGGCCTTTTTGATCCATGCTGATGAACCACTGCGGAGTGGCACGGAAGATGATTGGCGTTTTGTGACGCCAGCAGTGCGGGTAGCTGTGCAGCAGTTTTTCAACGTGCAGCAAGACGCCTTTATCACGCAGGATGTTAACGATCAGGTCGTTAGCTTTAAACACCTGAACGCCATCCAGACCTTCATAGGTACCAGGCAGGTAGCAACCGTCCGGGCCAACCGGGTTGGCAATTTCCAGATTGTATTTCTGGCTGATAACGTAGTCGTCAGGACCGTGACCACCAGCTGTGTGCACCGCACCAGTACCGGCTTCAAGGGTTACGTGCTCACCCAGAATAGCTGGCACGTCGAAATCTAAGAACGGATGCTTGAAGCGCAATAATTCCAGGTCTGCGCCTTTGGCAGTACCCAGAACTGTCCACTCGACGATTGCCGCGCTCTTCATTACGCTTTCGAGCAAGTCTTTGGCGACGATCAGCGCCTGGCCGTCAACCTGCACCAGCACATATTCGAATTCTGCGTTCAGAGAAACTGCGCGGTTAGCAGGCAGCGTCCACGGAGTGGTGGTCCAGATAACCATCGAAACTGGGCCATTAACTTGCGTGGCACCGAATTTCGCTTTCACGGCATCAGCATCGACAGCCTGGAAGTTAACGAAGATAGAAGGAGAGGTTTTGTCGTAATACTCAACTTCCGCTTCAGCCAGGGCCGAACGACAGTCGACGCACCAGTGCACAGGTTTAGCCCCTTTATGCAGGTGGCCGTTACCGACGATTTTACCCAGCGCACGAATGATGTTCGCTTCGGTTTTGAAATCCATGGTCAGGTAAGGACGTGACCAGTCGCCCAGCACACCCAGACGGATGAAGTCGGCACGTTGGCCATCAACCTGCTCTGCGGCGTATTTGCGGCACGCCGCACGGAATTCAGCGGCGGAGACTTTCTCACCCGGTTTGCCAATCAGCTGTTCTACTTTCAGCTCGATTGGCAGACCGTGGCAGTCCCAACCTGGAACATACGGCGAGTCAAAACCAGAAAGCCCTTTGGACTTAACGATAATGTCTTTCAGAATCTTGTTAACGGAGTGACCAATGTGAATGCTGCCGTTCGCGTATGGAGGGCCATCATGCAGAATGAAGGATTTTTTGCCTTTCTTTGCATTACGGATGATGCCGTACAGGTCATCATCATTCCAGCGAGCCAGCATGCCCGGTTCACGTTTAGCGAGATCGCCACGCATCGGGAACCCTGTTTCCGGCAAATTCAGGGTAGATTTAAAGTCACTCATTAGATTCTCGGTTCCGTAGTTAGCTTGCTCAGGTCTTAGACCCAAAAAATTCGCGGGTGGTTACCACATCTTTGGCGATTTGCGCTTTCAGTTCATCAAGTGAAGCAAACCGTTGTTCATTGCGTATTTTTTTACGCAGCACCACATCTATATGGTGCCCATATAAGTCCATTGCAACGTCCAGCAAATGGACTTCCAGCTGTTGGCGCAGACCCGCCACCGTTGGCCGCGTGCCTATATTGGCAACGCCCGGCAGCAGTTTATCGCCAAGGCCTGCGACTTCTACCGCAAACACCCCTTTTACCGGGGAAACCTGACGACGCAACGGTAAATTCGCCGTTGGGAAACCAATGGTTCTTCCCAGTTCATCACCGTGGACAACTCGCCCGGAGATGCTAAACGGATGACCCAGTAAACTTTCGGCAAGTGCTAAGTCGTCTTCAGCCAGAGCCTGACGCACCGCTGTGCTGCTGATGCGCACACCGCCTTCACAGAAAGTTTGCGTACTGGTGACGTCAAAGCCATATTCAACGCCTGCCTTCTGTAATAACAAGAAATCCCCCTGGCGACCAGCACCAAAGCGGAAATCATCCCCCACCGCGAGAAATTTTACCCCGAGGCGGTTGACCAACAGATCGCTGACGAAGTTTTGCGCAGTGAAGGCAGCAAAACGACGATCGAAGCGCACGCACAGCACGTAGTCCACACCACATTCGGCCAGATAACGTAGCTTTTCGCGCAGACGTGTCAGGCGCGCAGGAGCCTTATCACCCGCGAACAACTCAAGCGGTTGCGGTTCAAAGATCATGACCATCACCGGCAGATTGCGCGCACGCCCTTGGGCACATAGCCCTTTTAACAGGGACTTGTGGCCTCGATGAACACCATCAAAATTACCAATGGTGAGGACACACCCGTGGTGGTTCTGGCGTAGATTATGTATGCCGCGTATCAGCTTCATGGCTGGCTCAAGACAGTGGAAATCGGCGGATTATATCAATTACCGCGGTGAAGGTTAACCGGCGATTGTACCCTTAGACATAAAGCATTAAGGATTTCATCGAACTGGCACTGAGTTTCTACATAGATGCGCATCACTGGACGATTTTTGTTGCTTAAAGCTGTATTCATGACCATGAAGCTGTTAGAATCCGCGCCATCACAACGTAAGAGGCACCGGAAATTTAACGGCGCTTATTTGCACAAATCCATTGACAAAAGAAGGCTAAGAGGGCATATTCCTCGGCCTTTGAATTGTCTACACAGATCATATTTGGGAGTTGGACCTTGGCTAATATCAAATCAGCTAAGAAACGTGCTGTACAGTCTGAAAAGGCTCGTAAGCACAACGCAAGCCGTCGCTCTATGATGCGTACTTTCATCAAGAAAGTATACGCAGCGATTGAAACTGGCGACAAAGCTGCTGCACAGAAAGCATTTAACGAAATGCAACCAATCGTGGATCGTCAGGCTAGCAAAGGTCTGATCCACAAAAACAAAGCTGCGCGCCATAAGGCTAACCTTGTAGCGCAAATCAACAAACTGGCTTAATTGCCAACTTGTTGTTAGCTTAAAAAAAACCGGCTTATGCCGGTTTTTTTATGTCTGCAATTCAGGCCTCTTTGAACAGGGCTGAGTAATCACGGTTACATACGCGCTGAACCGCCGGATGCTGAATCATACGTTCGGCAAATATCGCGTGATATTCTTCCATCACATTCTCAACGCGCCCGATTTCAACAATGCTCTCATCTTTGTAGGTGTCTTCACCGTAAAGCGTCGGTGCGACAAATATCGCATTGTGTGCCGCACCAAAGGCTTTCATTAGCGCCGCATCATCAAACTCACCCAGAATTTCGACGTTCAGTCCTTGAGTGTTAATCCAGTTCAGGATCTTGCGCCCTAACATTGAACGACGGCCAGGAATCAGCAACCGTCGGGTTTCAAGGCATGCAGGGAAAGGTAAATCGGGTACTGGATTCTGGCTCCAGAAGCTAATGCCGCATTCGCCAATTTTCACCGAGAACAGCCCTTCTTGCTGAGTTGAGTCAATCGGGCAATCCGAGATAATCATATCGAGTTTATGCTGGCTGAGTTGCTCAAGCAGCATTTCGTGAGTTGATTCGAAACAGCGCAGGTGGATTTGCTCATCTTCAACGACAGCCGCATCAAGCACACCACTCACCAGGCGTTTTGACAACGCATCTGCAATACCCACATCAAACAACAAACTGGACTCTTTGCGATAGTTAACGATATCCAGCATTTCCTGGCTTAAAGTAAACATACGATCCGCATAACGGAAAACGAGCTGCCCCAATTCAGAAGGCACCAGGCCACGGCCCTGACGGCGGAAGAGTTTACCTTGCAGGCGTTCTTCTAATGCTTTGATCTGACCGGTGATGGTCTGCGGCGTTAAATAAAGTGCTTCCGCAGCTCCAACAACTGAACCTTCTTTGCAAACATGCCAGAAGTAGTAGAGATGATTGTAATTGATGTGTGACATATGGTTTTCGCTCCCTGATCAACAGTCCATGAGCTAACGGCTCCTGAGGAGCCGTTAGTGGAAATATTAATTGTGTTGGTGTTGTGGGCTGAAGCGGCTTCTCAACATCCAGTAGCCAACCACAGCCGAGAACAGCGACCCCAACAGAATACCCAGTTTCGCCCAGGTAATGAGTGCCGGATCAGCGCCATCAAACGCCAGTGAAGCGATGAAGATAGACATCGTGAAACCAATGCCACACAGTACGCCCACCGCCATAATTTCCTTGCACGTCGTCCCTTCTGGCAAGGTCGCCAACTTCAATTTGAGAGCCGCCCAGCAAAACAGGCTAATACCCAGCGGCTTGCCGATAAACAGACCCGCCATAATTCCCATTGGCAGCAGTGAGGTCAACCCTGCAAATGTGACTCCACTTAACGACACACCGGCATTGGCGAAAGCAAACAGCGGCAGAATCAAGAACGCGACCCAAGGATGAAGCACATGCTCGAGTTCTTTTGCTGGGGAACGGCCTTTTTCGTCTTTGAGCGGAATAAGGAAACCAATAATTACCCCAGCAAGCGTTGCGTGTACGCCCGATTTTAACACCGCAGTCCATAACACTACGCCGACCAAAATGTACAGCCCGGTGCGACGTACGTTGAAGATATTCAGTAATGCCAGAACTGCGATAGCACCTGCTGCAACAGCCAACGAAAGCATAGAAAGATCATTGGTGTAGAACAGGGCAATGATAACAATCGCGCCCAGGTCATCGATGATAGCCAGTGCCATCAGGAACACTTTCAATGCTACCGGCACTCGATTGCCCAGCAACGCCAGAATACCCAGCGCGAAGGCAATATCTGTTGCTGCGGGAATCGCCCAACCTTCACGAGTGATTGGGTCCTGGAAGTTGAACAACAGGTAAATTGCCGCAGGGACAACCATCCCCCCCAGAGCAGCAATGACCGGGAATGACGCCTGACGCATGCTGGCAAGCGATCCACTCACCATTTCGCGTTTTACTTCAAGGCCAATCATCAGAAAGAAGATCGCCATCAACGCATCATTCACCCACAACAACAGGTTTTTACTGATATCCAGTGAACCGATGCGAACTTCAACCGGTGTATTCAGAAATGATTGATACAACTCGCTGGTGGAACCCAGATTAGCAAGAACCATTGCCAGAACTGCTGCAAGGATTAAAAAGATACCGCTTGAGGCATCGCTATGGAAAAAGCGTTTTAGTTTTTTTGTCATTATTTCACCCAACTTATTTTTACTGCCTTAAACATTTAGGGCATTAATATGTATTAAGCATAACCCAACCAACACCTCGATAAAAGTAGATTATATGGCGCGAATAACTCGAAAAAATCGAATTGGAATGTTAATTGAGCTAATCAAATTCGGCGCATAAAAAAGCCTGAATCAAAAATATTCGATTCAGGCTTTGGCGCTACACAAAGGAGTGTGAAGTTTAGCGGGTTAAGTCATCAAAGAATTTCTTCACGCCATCAAAGAAATTCTTTGAACGCGGACTGTTCTTTTCACCGCTTGGCCCACCAAAACTTTCAGCCAGATCGCGCAGCAACTGCTTCTGCTTTTCGTTCAGGCTGACAGGTGTTTCCACCACAACGCGGCATAACAGGTCGCCCTGAGCCCCGCCACGTACGGATTTCACCCCTTTGCCACGCATTCTGAACAATTTGCCAGTTTGCGTTTCACCAGGTACTTTCAGGTTCACACGACCATCCAGGGTTGGCACTTCAATCTCACCACCCAACGCCGCCATTGCAAAGTTAATTGGCACTTCGCAATACAGGTTATTGCCTTCACGCTCAAAGATTGGGTGCTGTTTGACCTGAACCTGAACGTACAAATCACCTGATGGTGCTCCGTGTTCGCCTGCTTCACCTTCACCAGCAAGACGAATACGATCGCCGGTATCCACGCCCGCCGGGATCTTCACGGACAGGGTTTTGGTTTTTTCTACACGACCATGGCCATGGCAGGTATTGCACGGATCTTTAATAATCGAGCCACGACCCTGGCAGTGCGGGCAGCTTTGCTGCACTGTGAAGAAGCCCTGGCGCATCTGCACCTGGCCTTGCCCATGACAAGTCGGGCAAGTCTGCGGTTTAGATCCCGCTTTCGCGCCGCTACCGTGGCAAACGCCACACTCTTCGAGTGTTGGAATGCGGATCTCTTTGGTGACGCCACGAACCGCTTCTTCCAGCGTTAAGTCCATGTTGTAGCGTAAATCGGCACCACGGGAAGCGCGTTGACGACGGCCACCACCGAAGATATCGCCGAATACGTCGCCAAAGATATCGCCGAAGTCAGCACCACCGCCACCAAATCCACCGTGACCGCCGCCACCCATACCACCCTGTTCAAACGCGGCATGACCATACTGGTCGTAGGCTGCACGTTTTTGTTCGTCGGTAAGGATTTCGTAGGCTTCTTTAATTTCTTTAAACTTCGCCTCGGACTCTTTGTCACCCTGATTACGATCCGGGTGGAACTTCATTGCCAGGCGTTTATAGGCTTTCTTGATTTCACGCTCTTCCGCGTTTTTCGGAACGCCTAAAACCTCGTAATAGTCTCTCTTCGCCATCTTTTTTGTCTGCCCCTAACATGCGGGCACGGGCGCAGAGGAAAACCTCAACGCCCGTGCCAGTTACCAACCGCTCTATTCATCATTCTTCGAGCTGCAGGGGTGTTGGCTGCGCTCATTCACCCCAGTCACTTACTTTAGTAAGCTCCTGGGGATTCACTCCCTTGCCGCCTACCTGCAACTCGAATTATTTCGAATATGAATAAAAGGGCGATTATTTTTTGTCTTTAACTTCTTCGAACTCAGCGTCAACAACGTCGTCGTCTTTGCCAGCTGCGTTGCCAGCATCAGTCGCGTTACCCGCTTGTTGTTCAGCGTGCTGTGCCTGAGCCAGTTCCATCAGTTTCTGAGAAACTTGCGCCAGAGCCTGCATTTTCGCTTCGATGTCAGCTTTGTCTTCGCCTTTCAAAGAAGTTTCCAGCGCGCTCAATGCAGACTCAATAGCAGTTTTGTCGTCAGCTGGCAGTTTGTCGCCCGCTTCTTCAACTTGCTTACGAGTGCTGTGCATCAGGTGGTCACCCTGGTTGCGAGTCTGAACCAGTTCTTCGAACTTACGGTCAGCTTCGGCGTTAGCTTCTGCATCACGCACCATTTTCTGGATTTCTTCTTCGTTCAGACCAGAAGATGCCTTGATAGTAATCTTCTGTTCTTTACCGCTGTTTTTGTCTTTCGCAGACACGTGCAGAATACCATCCGCATCGATGTCGAAGGTGACTTCGACTTGCGGCATACCACGTGGTGCCGGGCTGATACCATCCAGGTTGAACTGACCCAGAGATTTGTTATCAGCTGCACGTTTACGTTCACCCTGAATCACATGGATGGTCACCGCAGACTGGTTGTCTTCAGCGGTAGAGAACACCTGGCTGTGCTTAGTCGGGATTGTGGTGTTTTTGTTGATCAGTGAAGTCATCACACCGCCCATGGTTTCGATACCCAGAGACAACGGGGTAACGTCCAGCAGCAGTACGTCAGTCACGTCACCAGCAAGCACACCACCCTGAACAGCAGCACCGATTGCAACAGCTTCGTCCGGGTTAACGTCTTTACGTGGTTCTTTACCGAAGAACTCAGTCACTTTCTTCTGCACCATTGGCATACGAGTCTGACCACCGACCAGGATAACGTCCTGGATATCGGATACAGACAGGCCAGCATCTTGCAGCGCAACTTTCAGCGGCTCGATAGAACGGTTTACCAGGTCTTCGACCAGGGATTCCAGTTTTGCACGAGTCACTTTGATGTTCATGTGTTTTGGACCAGTTGCATCTGCAGTGATGTACGGCAGATTCACGTCGGTCTGCTGAGCAGAAGACAGCTCAATTTTCGCTTTTTCAGCAGCTTCTTTCAGACGCTGCATAGCCAGTGGATCGTTACGCAGATCGATACCTTGATCTTTCTTGAACTCTTCCACTAAGTAGTTGATCAGACGGCTATCGAAGTCTTCACCACCCAGGTGGGTATCACCGTTGGTTGCCAGAACTTCGAAGGTTTTCTCGCCATCAACTTCGTCGATTTCGATAATAGAGATATCGAAAGTACCACCACCCAAGTCGTAAACCGCGATAGTACGGTTGCCAACTTCTTTATCCAGACCGTAAGCCAGAGCGGCTGCGGTTGGTTCGTTGATGATACGTTTTACTTCCAGACCTGCGATACGGCCAGCATCTTTCGTTGCCTGACGCTGTGCATCGTTGAAGTACGCAGGAACGGTGATAACAGCTTCAGTTACTGGTTCGCCCAGGTAATCTTCAGCGGTTTTCTTCATTTTCTTCAACACTTCAGCAGAGATCTGCGGAGGTGCCATTTTCTGGCCTTTAACGTCAATCCATGCATCGCCGTTATCAGCGCCAATAATTTTGTACGGCATGATGGCTTCATCACGCTGCACTTCTTCATCCTGGAAGCGACGGCCAATCAGGCGTTTGATCGCGAACAGAGTGTTCTGCGGGTTAGTCACTGCCTGACGTTTAGCCGGCTGACCTACCAGAATCTCACCATCCTGCGTATAAGCAATAATAGAAGGAGTGGTGCGGTCGCCCTCGGCGTTCTCCAGCACACGTGCAGTAGTACCATCCATAATTGCTACACAAGAGTTGGTAGTACCCAGGTCGATGCCAATAATTTTACCCATCTAAACGTCTCCACTTAAAATTTGTTCGTCATGTGGTTGTGAACCTGTTATGCGGGCAAACAAGAGTCTTTCAACTGCCCAAACGTGCTTTTTTTGCAGGCTCATCAACTGCGGTTGGATACAAGATGGGGTCACTAAGCTCGCCATCAAGGGGCAAGGTAAAAAAAATTTTCATCTTCACACCTGTTTAGATCATAGACTCGCGCCCTTCACCTGATTATGATGCCGCGCCCCGCTGCCCTTTAGCGGTTATGCGGCGCTCACATATATCCATTTTCAGACGAATTTTAGAGGAACTATGGGCAACACTAAGTTGGCTAATCCAGCTCCCCTGGGCTTGATGGGCTTCGGCATGACCACCATCCTGCTCAACCTGCATAACACCGGCATCTTCCCTATGGATGTCAACATTCTTGCAATGGGTATTTTTTACGGTGGTATCGCGCAAATTTTTGCCGGCCTGCTGGAATTCAAGAAAGGTAATACTTTCGGCCTGACAGCATTCACTTCTTATGGCTCTTTCTGGCTGACTCTGGTCGCCATTCTGATCATGCCTAAGATGGGTCTTGCAGACGCGGCAAACGCACACTTCCTTGGCGCGTATCTCGGCCTGTGGGGTGTCTTCACTCTGTTCATGTTCTTCGGCACCCTGCAAGCTAACCGCATGCTGCAGTTCGTGTTTGCTAGCCTGACAGTTCTGTTTGCCCTGCTGGCTATTGGCCACCTGGTTGATAACGAAAGCATCGTGCGCGTTGCGGGTTGGATCGGTCTGGTTTGTGGTGCTAGCGCCATTTACCTGGCGATGGGCGAAGTGCTCAACGAGCAGTTTGGCCGTACCGTACTGCCAATTGGTGAAAAACACTAATTACGGCAAGCAACGAGTCAGAAGACAAAAACGCGGAGCCAGGCTCCGCGTTTTTTTATGAATGTTGCAGCGGTCTTTCAACCACCTTCCCTTCATGCGTTAAATCATTTCTCAGCCAAATTCCCAGTGCCAGGCCAACCATTGCCAGTGCCAGCACATACCAGGCAGGAGCCATCGGTGATACCGCCGACAACATGGTGACAAAAATAGGTGTCAGACCACCAAAAATGGCATAAGACATATTATAAGAGAACGAAATCCCACTAAACCGCACTTCTGCCGGGAATGCCCTGACCATTACGTATGGCACCGCACCTACCACGCCAACGCTCAAACCAACCAGGCCATATAAGAAGAACAAATATTCAGGATGGCTCGCCGTCAGGTGATAGAACATCCAGCTACAAACCGCCAGCAACACACTACCGATGATAAAGGTCTTGCTGGCACCAATACGGTCGATAATCATCCCGGCTAAGATACACCCGATACACAACATCACAATCGCAATACTGTTTGCCTGAAGCGTCAGTGCTGGCGCGATGCCCAACTGTTTTTGCAACCAGGTTGGCGCCATCAAAATAACCACAACAATTCCTGCAGACAGCAACCAGGTCAGCAGCATCGAAACCACGACAGCCTTTTTATGGTTCACGATGACGGATTTCAACGGCAACTCTTCTGCCAGTGCTTTACGTTGCTGCATCTCAATAAAAATCGGCGTCTCTTGCAACCAGCGGCGCAAGTACATCGCCACCAGCCCGAAAATACCGCCTAAGAAGAACGGAATACGCCAGCCGCCATCATGAATCGCCTGCTGCGTCATCGAAGTATTAATAATGGTGGCGACAACGGAACCCAGCAAAATCCCGGCAGTTAAACCAGCAGTTAACGTGCCACAGGCGATGCCGATACGTTTATAAGGTACGTGCTCGGCAACAAACACCCAGGCGCCCGGCACTTCACCGCCGATTGCCGCCCCTTGAAGAACGCGCATCAACAGCAGTAATACCGGTGCGGCAATGCCGAGAGTTTCGTAGGTCGGCAACATACCAATCGCCAGAGTCGGCAACGCCATCAGCAAAATGCTCAGGGTGAACATTTTTTTGCGTCCAACCAGATCACCAAAGTGCGCCATGATGATGCCACCTAGCGGGCGCGCCAGATAACCCGCAGCAAAGATGCCGAACGTTTGTAGCTGACGTAGCCATTCAGGAATATCCGCGGGGAAGAACAGTGCCCCGACGACGGTGGCAAAGAAGACGAAGATGATGAAGTCGTAGAATTCGAGCGCGCCACCAAGGGCGGCAAGGGTCAGGGTTTTGTAATCCTGACGATTCAGAGGTCTTGTGTGTGGTGTTGACGGCAATTGTTGTGACATAAGAACCTGCGCATAAAGATGAGTGTGGTTTTTAGTTTCCATTTTGCTGTAAAGCAAAACTTACTATAACGTTCCCCACACGACATACCAGAGCCACTACATCTTATGTCACAAACAACCTATTTTTAGATATTTACTTCACGGATTGCACTTTTTGGACGAAAAGATGCTACAACATTCGTATCTGTTTCAATGTAAGGACCATCCAGAAGCTGTATACAATACGGTACACTTGCAAAAATACCCGGTACCACAACTTTGCCATCAGCATCTTTAACGCCTTCAAGCGTTTCTTGAATCGATTTTGGCTGGCCAGGTAAATTGAGGATTAGCGCCTGCTTACGGATAACGCCCACCTGGCGCGAAAGAATCGCCGTTGGCACAAACTGCAGGCTGATCTGGCGCATCTGCTCGCCGAAGCCCGGCATCACACGGTCAGCAATGGCAAGCGTTGCGTCAGGAGTGACATCGCGACGCGCCGGCCCCGTACCACCCGTGGTGAGCACCAAATGACAGGCCATTTCATCCACCAACTCACACAGCGCTTGTTCAATCAGCGGCTGTTCATCAGGGATTAAGCGGGTTTCTATTTGAAAAGGAGTGGTTAAGGTTTTCTCCAGCCAGGCAACGAGCGCCGGAATGCCTTTATCTTGATAAACGCCGCTTGAAGCGCGGTCAGAGATCGAAACTAAGCCAATGCGTAAGGTATTCATATCATTCCCGGGAAATCAGCAAACTTAACGGAATGATACACGGCGAAGGGAATTGCAGACAGGGTGAAACACTAAAAAGCGTGACCGGAACACTCCGGCCACGCCAATGATTACAGCAGGTCGCCGATCATTTTTTCCAGTTTTTCCTGGTCGATAGCAAACTTACGGATGCCGTCAGCCAGTTTATCAACTGCCATTGGATCCTGGTTATGGCTCCACAGGAACTCGGATTCAGTCATACGCTCAGGGCGTGCTTTAACTTCACCGGTGTAAGCCAGTTTACGCTCAACCGCACCTTCGCTTTCAGCCAGCTCTTTGAGCAGAGCAGGCGCGATGGTCAGACGGTCACAACCAGCCAGTTCGATAATCTCGCCCAGGTTACGGAAGCTTGCGCCCATAACGACGGTTTCGTAACCGTGTTGTTTGTAGTACTGGTAGATTTCAGAAACAGAAACCACACCTGGATCTTCGTGCGCAGCGTACTCTTTCTTATCGGTATTGGTTTTGTACCAGTCGAGGATACGGCCCACGAATGGAGAAATCAGGAACACGCCAGCTTCAGCACAAGCACGAGCCTGAGCGAAGGAGAACAGCAGCGTCAGGTTACAGTTGATACCTTCTTGCTCCAGCTGTTCAGCAGCACGAATGCCCTGCCAGGTAGAAGCCAGTTTGATCAGGATGCGGTCATTGCTGATGCCCGCATCGTTATACATTTTGATCAGACGTTTTGCTTTGGTGATGCTGGCATCGGTGTCGTAAGACAGACGCGCATCAACTTCAGTAGAAATGCGACCAGGGATCAGTTTGAGGATTTCCAGACCAATATTCACCGCAAGCTTGTCAGTTGCATCCACAACTTGTTGTGCACGATCGCTGCTTTGCTCACGCGCCCATGCAACCGCATCATCAATCAGTTTGCGGTATTCAGGAATTTGCGCAGCGTTCAGGATCAGAGATGGGTTGGTGGTAGCATCTTGCGGTTGATACAGCTTCATTGCCGCAATATCCCCGGTGTCCGCCACAACTGTGGTTAGCTGACGCAGGGAGGTCAATTTATCCGTCATGATAGTGTTTCTCGTTAGGTGTAACTTGTTAGGGGGATGTAACCGGTCTGGCTTGATGATATCACGACGTCATTCAGGCGCAACCGCAGCAACACATCGTCAGGAACTGAACGCGAAACTGATATATTCTGTGTATTATTCGCCTGCAATCTAATGGAACATGCGCAACCACCGCGCATTAGTCGTGCTCGCAGTGCATGTAAACGAGGGATGTTAATGGCCGATTTTTTTATGTTCATCAATGAGATACTGTGGGGTTCTATTCTCATTTATTTATTAGTCGGGGCCGGTATTTGGTTTACCTGGCAATGTGGCTTTGTCCAGTTTCGCTATCTGACCCAGCTTCGCGGTCTCATCCTTACCAATAAAAACGAAGATTCTTCCGGACTTTCCTCATTTCAGGCGCTGTGTACAAGCCTTGCCGCACGCATCGGCAGCGGTAATCTTTCCGGCGTCGCAATTGCACTAACTCTCGGTGGCCCTGGCGCTATTTTTTGGATGTGGGTAGTCGCCATGCTTGGAATGGCAACATCCTTTGCCGAATGTACCCTCGCCCAGCTCTATAAAACCCGTGATAGTGAAGGTAATTACCGTGGTGGCCCCGCCTGGTACATGGAACGCGGGCTTGGAATGCGCTGGATGGGGGTGATGTTTTCCGTCTTCCTGATGGTCGCCTTTGGATTGATTTTCAACGCGGTACAAGCCAACTCCATCGCCAGCGCAGTTAACCATGCTTTCGGGATCCCTAAAACCTGGATTGGCATCGCACTTGTTGTTTTGACGGCTGGCGTGATTTGGGGCGGAATGCGTGGCACTGCGCGTGTCTCCCAATGGCTAGTGCCGTTCATGGCATTTATCTGGGTGTTGATGAGCCTCGTGGTTGTAGCAATGAACATCGAACGCCTGCCTGAAGTCGTTTCACTGGTATTCAGAAGCGCGTTTGGTTGGCAAGAAGCGGCATCGGGTGCGATTGGATTTAGCATCAGCCAGGCCATTACCACCGGTTTTCAGCGAGGAATGTTCTCCAACGAAGCAGGAATGGGGTCATCACCCAACGCCGCAGCCGCAGCAGCCACCTGGCCTCCACACCCCGCCTCGCAAGGGCTGGTGCAAATGTTCGGCGTGTTGATCGATACCATGATCATCTGTACCGCCACCGCGGGAATCATCCTTTTTTCAGGAATTCTGGATACCGCAAATCCACAGATGAATGGTGTTACGCTGGTGCAACAGGGGCTGAGTAATGTGGTCGGTTCATGGGGGGCGGGGTTTATCGCGCTAATTGTGTTGCTGTTTGCCTTCACGTCGATTATCGCCAACTATGCCTACGCAGAAAACAACCTTTTGTTTCTACAAAATAAAAGTCCATTTTCCATCGTGTTATTTCGCTGCATGGCGCTGGTGATGGTGATGTTTGGTACTTTATCTCCGTTGCCGATAGTCTGGCAGATGGCAGATGTGGCAATGGCGTTTATGGCGGTCACTAATCTCACGGCGATTTTATTGCTATCGCCTATCGCACGTGATTTGAGCGCCGATTACCTGCGCCAGTTGCGCCTCGGTATGACGCCGGTTTTCGATCCGAATCGTTTTCCCGAAATTAAAAGCCAACTGGAACCCGGTATTTGGGACAATCACAAGCCACCTGAAACCAGGCGCTAATCGCAACCATTGGCAGATACTTTCAGTAAATTTGCTACCATGTAGCCAAAATATGTCGAGTTACATCGCGGCGGCAAGGAACAGAGATGCTCATACTAATTTCACCTGCAAAAACACTGGATTATCAAAGCGATCTTCCTACCGATCGTTATACTCAGCCAGAACTGCTGGACCATTCGCAGCAGTTGATTGCGGTGGCGCGCAAGCTTAGCGCACCGCAAATTTCGTCATTGATGCACATCAGTGACAAGCTGGCGTCATTGAACGAAACCCGTTTTCATGAATGGCAGCCTGATTTCACACCGCAAAATGCGCGTCAGGCGATTCTGGCGTTCAAAGGCGATGTGTATACCGGATTACAAGCTGAAGAGTTTAGCGACGCAGATTTCGATTTTGCCCAGCAGCATTTACGCATGCTTTCAGGGCTATATGGCGTGTTACGCCCGCTGGATCTGATGCAGCCTTATCGTCTGGAGATGGGCATTAAGCTTGAAAACCCGAAGGGCAAAGATCTGTATCATTTCTGGGGCGACACCATCACCGAAAAGCTGAACCAGGCGCTGGCAGCTCAGGGCGACAATGTGGTGATTAACCTGGCATCAGACGAGTATTACAAATCGGTAAAACCGAAAAAGCTCAATGCAGAAATCATCAAGCCGGTATTCCTGGATGAGAAGAATGGCAAGTTTAAAGTCATCAGCTTCTATGCCAAGAAAGCGCGTGGTTTGATGAGTCGCTACATCATTGAGAATCGACTCACTAAACCTGAACAACTCACTGGTTTTAACACCGATGGCTACTTCTTTGATGAAGCTGCATCGGGCAAACATGAGTTAGTGTTTAAGCGTCACGAACAGTAAACCTCTTCCCAGGTCGGATAAGCTTGCGTCATCCGACACCACTGGCGTAAATGGTGGATGACGCTAACGCTCATCCACCCTACAAACCCCGTTTAGTGATTTTTGTGTTGGCCGTAGTGATTACCGTTGTCATGTTTATCTTTTTTATAATGGCCATTTTTCTTACCGTGATTATCATGCGGATGCCATCTATTATCACGCCACTCATAGTGGTCGTCCCACCAGCCACGGTCGCGCCAGTGTTCACCGTCCCAGTAGTTACCGCCCCGGTCCTGCTCGCCAATTTGCAGTTTGACTGACGGGACAAGCGTAATTTCAGAAGCTTGCGCTGCCAGCGGAGTCACCACCAGAATCGATAAAGCCAACATTATTGATTTCAACATAAGTCACTCCTTACTACATTCACACCCGCTATGGGTCGTTAAGGAAAGCATAAGCCGAACAACGCGGAGTTGTTATACTGTGCAATCCTAATCTCTGAACGCCCGCATTTAATGGGAATTCCTACATTTTCCCTCCTTGTTTCCTGCATATTTCCTCCATGATTCAGACTCACACCCACCTTGACTTATTTTGTTAAAAGCGTACTTTTCAGGACATGAAAACCTTTCTGATTATTGTTCCGGATGGCGGGGTGCTGTTCGAAGCCGCCGGAATTGCCGACATACTGATGCATGCCAACCGCTTACAGGCGGAAGGTTTGTCTCAACCTCGCTACCAGATAAGACTTGCGACCACTCAGCCTCATCAGGTGATCCACGGTCAATCCGGGCTGAACTTGCTGGCCGACTATCGCCTGCACGAACTTGATCCTTATGAACCTCGGGATACCATTATGATCACGGGGAGAGGATCAGATGAGTTAGAAGGTACCGCGGTGGTCGATTGGTTAAAGCTTGCCGCACCTCACGCTCAGCGCATTGTTTCCATTTGCGGCGGAGCAATGTTGTTGGCACAGGCTGGGCTACTTAACGGCCGTCGTGCGACAACCCACTGGCATCTACTGGAAAAGATGCAATCCACTTACCCGCACGTCAAAGTCGAAAGTGGTCCGCTCTATCTTCAGGATGGCCCTATCTGGACTTCTGGCGGAGTAAGCTCAGGTTTTGATCTGACCCTCGCACTGGTCGAAGAAGATTATGGCTTTACGCTTGCTCGCGACGTGGCACAGGATCTGGTGATGTATCTGCGTCGTCCCGGTGGGCAAATGCAATTTAGTCGATACCACCTCCAGCAAAGCGACATCTCCAGTCCGATAGGTCAATTGCAAAACTGGCTTCTGGAAAATCTATCCGCCGATTTGTCGGTTGAGAAACTGGCAGACCGGGTCGCGATGAGTCCTCGTAACTTCACGCGTGTTTTCAGCAAAGAAACTGGCATCACACCCGCGCGCTATGTTGAAGAAGCCCGCCTTGCTGCAGCCCGACATTGCCTTGAGCAAACGCGGGAAACGCTCGAGCAGATTGCGAGTAAAGTGGGCTTCGGCAATACCATCACTTTGCGCCGCGCCTTCGAGCGTCAACTACACCTCACACCGGGCGAATACCGCGAGCGTTTTCATTGTCGAAAAATGGCGTGAATTGATCCTTTTTTGTCATTTACGCCACTTTGCCTGAAGCCTACAGTGATTCCAGACATTTCAAAGAAGGAGTCAATCATGGTTAAGGTCGGTATTAATGGTTTCGGCAGGATTGGTCGTAACGTATTACGCGCCACGCTGGGTAACGCAGACGTAGAAATTGTAGCAATCAACGATCTGACAGACAGCAAAACCCTTGCTCACCTGCTGAAACACGATTCACTGATGGGAAGATTGCCTGTTCCGGTTGAAGCGGCTGACGGGCATTTGCAGGTAGACGGCAAACTTGTTCACGTGTTTAGCGAAAGAGATCCGGCAAATATCCCGTGGCATGATGTGGGTGTCGATATTGTTATTGAGGCCACGGGTTTCTTTACCAGTCGCGAGCAGGCCGCAGTACACATCAATAGCGGCGGAGCAAAACGCGTCATCATCTCGGCACCGGGTAAAGATGACGACCTGACGATAGTGATGGGCGTTAACCACCAGCAGTACGATCCGGAACGCCATTATGTCGTGAGCAATGGCAGCTGTACCACTAACGGTCTTGCGCCTGCCGCACAGGTTTTGCATCAGCAGTTTGGTATTGAACACGGCTTGATGAACACCACCCACGCTTACACCAACAGCCAGGCGTTACACGATCAGCCGGAAAAAGACCTGCGTGGGGCGCGAGCTGCCGCCCTCTCCATCGTTCCTTACTCCAGCGGCGCGGCAAAAGCGTTAGGCAAAGTCATTCCTGAACTGGACGGACGCCTGACCGGTTACTCATTGCGAGTGCCTGTACCCGTCGTTTCTATCGTTGATTTAACGGTAACCTTAAAACGCCCGGTCACCGTCGCGCAGGTGAATGCAGCATTCCTGGAAGCAGCAACAAGCGGCCCGCTGAAAGGCATTTTGGGCTACAGCGATGAACCGCTGGTATCGAGTGATTATCAGGGTGATCCACGTTCTTCTATCATCGATGGGCTTTCGACGCTGGTGATTGGCGGTAATCTGGTCAAGATATTGGCCTGGTATGATAACGAATGGGGCTTCTCTAACCGCCTGGTCGACCTTGCAGCAATGATGGCTAAACGCGGGCTCTAAAAATGCTCCCGCAAGCCTTTTAAGATCCACGCACCTGCGTGGATCTTTTTCACATACCAAACAACAACGAGACGAACTCGACGTTACCGCTTTGCTTCTGGAGTATATTTATCAGTCTCAAACACTCCAAAGAAAAGAGGCTGTAAATGACGTTCTCTGCGTTTAACCGCAAAAAACTGACGCTTCACCCTGGTCTGTTCGTAGCACTGAGCGCCATATTTTCATTAGGCTCTACGGCCTATGCCAACGACACTCCCGCTTCAGGCTACCAGGTTGAAAAAGTGGTAATCCTCAGCCGCCACGGGGTGCGAGCTCCAACCAAAATGACACAGACCATACGCGACGTAACACCCAATACCTGGCCCGAATGGCCAGTAAAATTGGGTTATATCACGCCACGCGGTGAGCATCTGATTAGCCTGATGGGCGGGTTTTATCGCGAGAAGTTTCAACAACAGGGCATTTTATCGCAGGGCAGTTGCCCCACACCAAACTCAATTTATGTCTGGGCAGACGTTGATCAGCGCACGCTTAAAACTGGCGAAGCTTTCCTGGCAGGGCTTGCTCCGCAATGTGGTTTAACTATTCACCACCAGCAGAATCTTGAAAAAGCCGATCCGCTGTTCCATCCGGTGAAAGCGGGCACCTGTTCAATGGATAAAACTCAGGTCCAACAGGCCGTTGAAAAAGAAGCTCAAACCCCCATTGATAATCTGAATCAGCACTATATTCCCTCTCTGGCCTTGATGAACACGACCCTCAACTTTTCGACGTCTGCCTGGTGTCAGAAACACAGCGCGGATAAAAGCTGTGATTTAGCGCAATCCATGCCGAGCAAACTGTCGATAAAAGATAATGGCAACAAAGTCGCTCTCGACGGGGCTATTGGCCTCTCGTCTACGCTTGCTGAAATTTTCCTGCTGGAATATGCGCAAGGGATGCCGCAGGCGGCGTGGGGGAATATTCATTCAGAGCAAGAGTGGGCGTCGCTACTGAAACTGCATAACGCCCAGTTTGATTTGATGGCGCGCACACCTTACATCGCCGCACATAACGGCACGCCGTTATTGCAGACCATCAGCAACGCGCTGGAGCCGAAAGCCGACGTAAGCAAACTGCCTGGTATCTCACCTGACAATAAGATCCTGTTTCTTGCCGGACACGATACCAATATTGCCAATATCGCAGGCATGCTCAACATGCGCTGGACGCTACCAGGGCAACCCGATAACACCCCTCCGGGCGGCGCTTTAGTCTTTGAGCGTTTGGCCGATAAGTCAGGGAAACAATATGTTAGCGTGAGCATGGTGTATCAGACTCTCGAGCAGTTGCGCTCCCAAACACCACTTAGCCTTAATCAACCTGCGGGAAGCGTACAGCTAAAAATTCCTGGCTGTAACGACCAGACGGCTGAAGGATACTGCCCGCTGTCGACGTTCACACGCGTGGTTAGCCAAAGCGTGGAACCCGGCTGCCAGCTACAGTAAATATCAGACAAAAAAATGCCGCTCGCGATTAAACGAACGGCATTACTCTATGGTTTTCCAGCTCGGATTAGCATGGCGAGAGCCGAAAAACTTACGCTTTGGCCATCATCAATTTACGCAGCTCAGCAAAATCGGCAGGTAGATTGTGGGAAAGCAGCGGTAAATCAGCGCGTTCGGCAAGCTCAGCAGGAAGTGGCAGAGTTTCACCGAGGATCTCCTCCACGCTTTCTTTGAATTTCGCCGGATGCGCAGTGCCGAGGAACAAACCGTATTCGCCGGGCTTGAGCTGGTCACGCAGCGCACGATAGGCGATCGCCGCGTGTGGCTCGGAAACATAACCCACCGCTTTCAGCTCTTTCATGGTGGCTTTGGTGGTTTCGTCAGTTACCGTCGCATAACCGAGGTCGGTCAGACGCCAAATCTTACGGCGGAACAACTCTTCCACACGCGGCCAGTTGTTTGGCTGGCTAACATCCATAGCGTTAGAAAGTGTCGCAACGGTGGTTTTCGGGGTCCATTCGCCATTGGCTAAGAAACGTGGAACAGTGTCGTTGGCATTGGTCGCCGCAATAAAGCGCTTGATTGGCAAACCGAGCGATTTCGCCAGAAGACCCGCCGTCAAATCGCCGAAGTTGCCGCTTGGGACGGACACTACCAGCTGATTACGCGCTTCCTGTGGCAACTGCGCCACCGCTTCGAAGTAATAGCAAATCTGCGCCAGCAAACGGCTGATGTTGATTGAGTTAGCGGAGTTTAACCCCAGCGCCAATTTCAACTCTTCATCATCAAACGCTTGTTTCACCAGCGCCTGGCAGGCATCAAAATCACCGTCAATCGCGACAGTTTCAATATTACCGCCAAGCGTGCAGAACAGTTTTTCCTGCAGCGGGCTGATTTTGCCACGCGGATACAGGATAACGACGCGCACGTTTTTCAGGCCGTAGAATGCATGCGCTACCGCAGCCCCGGTATCGCCAGAAGTCGCGGTCAAAATAGTGACCGGTTTGTCGCCGCTGATATGCGTCAGCATCTGCGCCATAAAACGGCCGCCGAAGTCTTTAAACGCCAGCGTCGGGCCGTGGAACAGTTCAAGGCAGCCAATGTCCGGCTCAACGCTTTTCACCGGTGCAGGGAAAGCAAACGCCGCACGCACACGTTCTTCGAGAATTTCTTGCGGGATTTCATCACCGATAAAAGCAGACAGAATTTTGCTGCTGCGGGTGACAAAATCCATCTTCAACATTTCGTCGATTTCAGTCAGTTCAAATTCCGGTAAATCGTGTGGGAAAAACAGCCCTTGCTGTTTACCCAACCCCTGCACAATCGCCTGGGCAAAGTTGACCTGCTCGTTATGATCTTTAAGGTTATACAGTTTCATGCGTTATCCCAGAACTCGTGCGCCCGCCGTGTCCAGACGGCAAATATGTACAAAACCTTCCTGGTTCTGCAAATAATGTTGGCTGAGCCAGTCAGCCACACGTTGTGCGGTATCAGTGTTATCGCACAACGCAAACAAAGTTGGGCCGGAGCCCGAAATACCACTCGCCACTGCCCCGATATCTGCTGCGGCCTGGCGCGCTTCATTAAAGCGCGGCAGTAATTTAGCCCGGTAAGGCTCGGCAATCACATCACGCATCAGTTTTGCCGCCAGCTGTGGCTGGCGAGTGTGGCAGGCGTGAATAAAGCCCGCCAGATGGCGACCGTGGCTGATGCAATCCTGACGGCGATATTGTGCAGGAAGAATAGCGCGAGCTTCAGCGGTAGAAACTTTAATGCCTGGATATGCCAGAACCCACAGCCATTCATCAAACCCCGGAACAGACTGGCTGATGATGCCATTTTCTTCAATCATCAACTGCATACCGCCCAGGAAACACGGCGCTACGTTGTCGTAGTGAACGCTGCCCGAAATGCGTCCTTCTAGTTCACCCATCAGGCTGAGCAAACGAGTATCGCTCAACGGTTTGCCGCAGTATTCGTTCATCGCCATTAAACCTGCGACCACGGAACACGCGCTCGACCCCAAGCCGGAGCCAATCGGCATGCTTTTTTCTAGCGTCATTGCCACTGGAATATTTTTGCCAATTTCCTGGCAGAAACGCTCCCAGCACTGATAGACGATGTTTTCGCGTGGCTCAGCGGGTAATTTGCTGGCAAAACGGCCGATGTTATTCAAACTAAAGGTGTCTGCCGCTTCAACGGTGACATAATCACCGAGCAGCGAGCCATCAATAGGCGAAACGGCTGCACCCAGCACATCAAACCCGACACTCATATTGGCACTGGAAGCCGGGGCGTATACTTTAACCATCTTAAACTCCTAACTTCCATGACAAAGTGCGCAATAAGTCGGCGAATACACCGGCCGCAGTCACATCATTTCCTGCTCCGTAGCCGCGAAGCACCAGCGGTAACGGCTGATAGTAATGGCTGTAGAATGCCAGAGCGTTCTCACCGTTTTTAACTTTATACAACGGGTCGTTACCATCGACCGCATCAATTTTAACTTTGCAGCTGCCATCAGCTTCAATCACGCCAACGTAGCGCAGCACTTTGCCTTCGTCGCGGGCTTGTGACACACGCGCTGAAAACTCATCATCCAGCTGCGGTATGCGCGCCATGAATGATTCAACATCACCACTGGAATCAAACGACG
Organism: Buttiauxella sp. S19-1; assembly: GCF_022134725.1. Classification (NCBI taxonomy): domain Bacteria; kingdom Pseudomonadati; phylum Pseudomonadota; class Gammaproteobacteria; order Enterobacterales; family Enterobacteriaceae; genus Buttiauxella; species Buttiauxella sp. S19-1. Next base: position 36,190 of record NZ_JAHWLU010000007.1, on the reverse strand, counting down.
GCGGTAATACTGGCTCAATGACAATGTCGGACAGCTCCAGATTGCTGCCTGTTTCACGAGCCAAAATCAGCAATTTGCGCGCGACATCCATACCAGAAAGATCATCACGCGGATCAGGTTCGGTGTAGCCCATGTCGCGGGCAACGATGGTGGCTTCTGACAGGCTCATACCTTCCTCAAGTTTGCCAAAGATAAACGACAGCGAACCTGAAAGAATGCCAGAGAAACGCTGCAATTCGTCACCGGCATTGAGCAAGTTTTGCAGGTTTTCGATAACCGGTAGACCCGCCCCCACGTTGGTGTCGTAAAGGAATTTACGGCGTGATTTCGCCGCAGCGTTACGCATCTGGTGGTAGTAATTCATGGTGGAAGTGTTCGCCTTTTTGTTCGGCGTCACCACGTGGAAACCTTCGCCGAGGAAATCAGCATACTGATCCGCCACCGCCTGGCTGGAGGTACAGTCAACAATCACTGGATTGAGCAGGTGATACTCTTTCACCAGACGAATTAAACGACCCAAATTGAATGGCTCTTTCGCCACCGCCAGCTCTGCCTGCCAGTTATCCAGATTCAGGCCATGAATATTGGTTAACAACGCTTTCGAGTTCGCGATACCACAGACGCGCAGGTCAATATGCTTTTGCTTCAGCCACGCCTGCTGGCGTTTCACCTGCTCAACCAATGCCGCACCCACACCGCCGACACCAATCAGGAACACTTCGATAACCTGGTCGGTATTGAACAACATCTGATGAGTCACGCGCACGCCGGTGGTGGCCTCGTCATTGCTGACCACAACAGAGATAGAGCGCTCGGAAGAGCCCTGGGCAATCGCCACGATATTAATGTTGGCGCGAGCCAGCGCTGCAAAGAACTTGGCAGAAATACCACGCAGGGTACGCATGCCATCACCCACCACGGAGATGATCGCCAGATGCTCCATGATAGACAGCGGCTCCAGTAGCCCCTCTTTGAGCTCCAGATAAAACTCATCATCCATCGCACGACGTGCACGTACGCTATCCGCCTGCGGCACACAGAAACTGATGCTGTATTCAGAAGATGATTGAGTAATCAGCACCACAGAAATTCCGGCGCGTGACATCGCCGCAAAAACGCGGGCCGCCATGCCAACCATGCCTTTCATGCCAGGACCTGAAACGTTGAACATCGCCATGTTATTCAGGTTGGTGATGCCTTTGACCGGAAGTTCATCATCATCGCTTTCCGCGCCGATGAGGGTGCCAGGCGCTTGTGGGTTTCCGGTGTTTTTAATCAGGCAAGGAATTTGGAACTGAGCGATGGGGGAAATGGTACGTGGATGAAGAACTTTAGCGCCGAAATAAGAAAGCTCCATGGCTTCCTGATACGACATAGATTTCAATAATCTGGCATCAGGAACCTGGCGCGGGTCACAGGTATAAACACCATCTACATCCGTCCAGATCTCACAACAATCCGCACGTAAGCAGGCAGCCAGCACGGCAGCAGAATAATCAGAACCGTTGCGTCCCAGAACAACTAACTCACCTTTGTCGTTCCCGGCAGTAAAGCCTGCCATCAGGATCATATGGTCCGCCGGAATGCGGCTTGCGGCGATGCGGCGAGTGGATTCGGAGATATCGACAGTGGACTCAAGGTAGTGACCAACGGCAAGAAGTTTCTCTACCGGATTGATGACTGTCACATTGTGTCCACGAGCTTTGAGCAATTCAGCCATGATCGCGATAGAGAGCTTTTCACCACGGCAGATGATTGCCGCATTGATGCTGTCCGGGCATTGTCCCAGCAAGCTGATACCATGCAAAACATGTTTCAGCTGAGCAAACTCCTGGTCAACCGTAGCTTTGAGTTGTTCGAGTGGAAAACCAGGTTGTGCATCAGCAAGGCCTTTCAAAAGCTCACTAAAAATACGCTCTGCGTCGCTGATATTCGGTACTGCATCCTGGCCGCCGATGGTTTTTTCAATCATGGCAACGAGGTGATTGGTAATTTTCGCCGGGGCAGACAGCACGGTTGCCACCTGCCCCTGTTTGGCATTGCTTTCCAGGATATCGGCAACACGCAGAAAACGTTCTGCATTTGCCACTGAAGTACCACCGAATTTCAACACTCGCATTTATTATTACCTTTGAGTTTTTGGTCCAAAAAAAAGCCCGCACTGTTTAGGTGCGGGCTTTTTTCGTTTTTCCTGTATGCGTCAGCCCGCACCGTTACCTGTGGTAATGGTGGTTGTAATAATTGTTGTCATTGGGCTGATGCGAATCATGGATGTTGTGTGCTCGTAATATGATTTACCTATATTGACTAAAGTATCCGGTAGGCTAAGTCAATTTATTTTTAATTTTGCCACAAAGAGCAAGACTATGACTGAACGCTGATAAACCATCAAAAAACGTACTTATTGCGCTGAAAAAGCAGGGGCATCACACCCCATTTTCACTGATATTAATTCAGCTATCAGCATTTTTCACTGGCAGTTTTTTTTCAATATCATGCAGCAAACGGTGCAACATTGCCGTGTCACGCTGAGCTAATAGACCAAGCCGCTGTTGCAGCCAGTCGACCATTTTTTGGTCGTCGCTGGCTTCTACACGCTCAAGGAGCGTTGCCATTCTGGAACGCAGTGCACTCAGTTGCTGAGCGTCAACCACATCATGCTCTGGTACATTTTGCTGCATCAGTGCTGATAACTGATAGCAGTAAACCATTACAGCCTGCCCGAGATTAAGCGATGGATAATCTGCCACCATCGGTACGCCAGTTAGCACATCGGCCAGTTCAAGCTCTTCGTTGGTCAACCCTGAATCTTCACGCCCAAACACCAACGCGGCAGTGCCCACCCAATTACGCTTTTCTTCGAGTAACGGAAACAGTTGCTGCGGTGTGGCGTAGTAATGGAATTTTGCGCGACTACGAGCGGTAGTCGCGATGGTAAAGTCGACGTCATGCAAAGCTTCCTCCAGCGTATTGAAATGCTGAGCATTATCCAGCACATCACCAGAACCATGCGCGACCCAACGGGCTTCTGGTTGACGGTCAGCTTCACTAGCCACAACACGCAACTCAGCAAATCCCATGGTCTTCATTGCGCGGGCTGCTGCACCAACATTTTCAGCTCTGGCAGGAGCGACCAAAATAATTAGAAAACGCATTAAAACTCTCTTAAAAAAGTATCCAAATATGGATAGTCACAAAATTAAAATGATAATACGCGGCAAAAATTTACATTAGCGCAACATTCATCTATAAAATACATTCAATTGGAATCATAAACACACTGAATGCTTTTTCGTAGTTAGACCAGTATTACAAGATGTATTGATGCTCATTATCATTCTGTTTTATATGATAAATAATACATAAGCTTGCTATCAATAATCAGATTTGCATTGTTTAATAATCAATACGCGTAACTATATTGATTATTGGAAAAATGTGACGCATGCTCGCAAAACGCGACGATGATTTCATCAAACTGTTAACGTGCTACAATTGAATTTGATATATGTCAACGAAGCGTAGTTTTATCAGATGTCTAAAGCGGTCCTGCCTGTTATGTTGCTGTTAAAATGGTATAGGATAACAACCGTTTTTGACACCGTCGGGTCCAGAGGGAAAAGTACCCACGACCAAGCTAATGATGTTGTTGACGTTGATGGAAAGTGCATCAAGAACGCAATTACGTACTTTAGTCATGTTACGCCAGACATGTTAATTTATGGCATGTATTAGGCAGGTCAGGGACTTTTGTACTTCCTGTTTTGATTTAGTTGGCAATTTTAGGTAGCAAACATGCAGACCCCGCACATTCTTATCGTCGAAGACGAATTAGTAACACGCAACACGTTAAAGAGCATTTTTGAAGCTGAAGGTTATGATGTTTTTGAAGCGACCGATGGCGCTGAAATGCATCAGATTCTTTCCGATAATGACATCAACCTGGTCATTATGGATATTAACTTGCCTGGCAAAAATGGCCTGCTGCTGGCGCGTGAATTGCGTGAGCAAGCCAATGTCGCATTGATGTTCTTGACTGGCCGCGACAACGAAGTGGATAAAATCCTGGGCCTTGAAATCGGTGCAGATGATTACATCACTAAGCCATTCAATCCACGTGAATTAACCATCCGCGCGCGCAACCTGTTGTCTCGCACGATGAACCTCGGTGCAATCAGCGAAGAACGTCGTTCCGTTGAAAGCTACAAGTTCAATGGTTGGGAACTGGATATCAACAGTCGTTCATTGGTCAGCCCAAATGGCGAGCAGTACAAGTTGCCGCGTAGCGAATTCCGCGCCATGCTGCACTTCTGTGAAAACCCTGGGAAAATTCAGTCTCGTGCTGAATTGCTGAAGAAGATGACTGGCCGTGAGCTGAAACCACACGACCGTACTGTTGACGTCACGATTCGTCGCATTCGTAAGCACTTCGAATCGACCCCAGATACACCTGAAATCATCGCCACGATTCACGGCGAAGGTTATCGCTTCTGCGGCGATTTACAGGAATAAACCTGTAATCAAACATGATTGCGAAAGGGCGGATTTTTAATCCGCCCTTTTCTTTTGCCAAAATTAAACCGCTATTTCCACAGCCTGAACCGCTCTGGATCTTTCTGGGCATCGTCTGTTGCCAGCGCCTGCACTTTTTGCCCCATCCCATACCAATCGATATGTCGGGTTAGCAGCATAATGGAGGAAAGAGCAACGAACAGTACCCCAGTGCCAAGCAACAAAGCACTGTCTTCAGACTGAAGCAGTTGCCAGAGCACCGCATCAAGAGTCAGTAACCCAAGCGTAAACATCGCACTCGCTTTCCAGCTATTCAGCACCGCTTTGAGATAGAAACCGTTAATTCCCGCGCAGACCAAACTTGCCAGCAGCCAGGCCAGGTTAAACCCTGTGTGTTCAGAAACGGCTAACAGAACGAGATAGAACATCACCAGCGAAAGGCCGACCAGTAAATACTGCATTGGGTGAACGCGTAAACCGGTCAATGTTTCCAGCAGGAAGAAACACATAAACGTCAGACCAATCAGCAAGATGGCATATTTTACTGCGCGATCTGTCAGTTGATACTGGTCTACCGGATTCGCTACGGTGACGCTAAACGCAGGAAGGCGATTAACATCGATTAACTGAGCATCACTGAAGTTGGCATTAAGATTGTTGGCAAACCAGGTACTTTGCCAGTTCGCGGTAAACCCGGTTTCCGTAACGGTACGCCCACGTGGCAGGAAATCACCCATAAAATTAGGATGCGGCCAGTTACTGGTTAAGCTGAACTGGCTATTACGCCCGATTGGCACGACAGCGAGCTGCTTCGTGCCCATCAAATCCAGATTAAAACGCAGTGTTAGCTTTTCATCCTGAAGGCGTTCGATGGGGAGAATGGCATGCAAACCCTGCTCAACGCCAGGCAGATTGCTACCGGGTTCAATAGGATAGGTTTTTCCGTTGATTTCCAGTTCACCTACTTTGCCGATACCGCGCGAATCACCGACCGCCAGCACCACGTATGGCGTACCAAAACGAGTATTTTCATCCATATCGTGATTGAGCAACTGGCGATTAAACGTGGCATCCACAGTCACCGCCGTACGCCAAATTTGCCCCTCATAAATGCCGATATGACGTGGTTCAACGGTCTGCTTTCCCACAATATCCAGGTTTTCCGGGAGGTAATAGCGAATGAAGCGGCGCTCTTTTTTGACCTCTTTATTATCTTCCATAACAGTCGTCAGCTCCGCGACAGGAATGGCGATAAGCGGCCCGGTAAGGGTTTGCGGCCCACTGGCACTTTGGCGTAGCGACTGCTCAACATCATCCCGGTAACTGCTGCGTTCATTAATCAGCGAACTCAGCATACTCAACGGAATCAACAACACAGCCATACATCCCAACAAAGTCATCACTTTCCAGAACAACGCAGATTTAAACATAATCCCCTCCATTTTTGATTTGGCGAGGATAGCGAGCGTTTGTGGGGACGATATGAAGTTATGTGAAGAGACAGTGAAGTGAAGAAATTATTATTTCCCGGGCAAAATCAGACGAGCGACCGCACCACCCTCAGGGCGATTCTCAAGAGAAATCGTTCCGCGGTGCAAACGCGCCACCTCCTGAACAAAAGCCAGCCCCAGGCCACTGCTCTTTTGCCCGTTGCTACGCGGCAATGAGTAAAAGCGTTCGAACAAACGGCCTTGAGCGTAATCTGGAATCCCACTTCCGGTGTCTGAAACAACAATGACGGTCTGCCCAATGTTTTGCTCAACACTCAACACAATCTCACCACCTGGCGGGGTAAAATCGAGCGCGTTATCCAGCAAATTACCGATCGATTGTTCAAGTAAGGCGGCGTCACCTTCTACGACAGTGCCGTCAGGGCTGTTTTCATCGATTCTTAACGTTATCTGTTTACTGCTAGCGACCACTTCACGGCTATCGCATAACGTGGAAAAAAGTGTGGGCAGATTTATCGCCTGTGCCGTAATTTCAGCGCGGCTTTCTAACTTAGCCTGGCGTAATAAATTATCGACCAACTGCTGCATGCGTAGATTTTGCTGAAGAATGTTAGCCGAAAACTTCTCCACCACTTCTGGCGGTGGGCCTTCACGTAATATTTCTGCCGCACCACGAATCGCCGCCATCGGGCTTTTCAACTCGTGAGTCAGAGCATGAACGTACTGCTCAATGTAGGTTTTCCCTTCGAGTTTCAGCCGCATACTTTCCAGAGCTAACGCCAACTTACGTAATTCACTACTGGCAGGTTTAGGCAGCGGTAAAGGGTGTTCCGTAGTGACCGAGTCGGCATAGCGAACCAGTTTCCCGATAGCCCGGTTAATCCACAGCACAAACCCGAAACCAATCATCAAAGCAATGCCAAGCAGCGCAACACCCGCCCACAAAATACGCCGCTCGCTGCGACGTATTACCGGGTCCATTGCGCTATTTGGTTTGCCTACGCTCAACACGCCGATAATGTTTTGTCCGTCGCGGACGGGTGCAGCCACATACATTACGGTGCTTTCAGGATTGTTTGCATTAACTGGCGTACTGCGTGCGCCGTATTTTCCTTTCAACGTGAGCCAAACATCGTTCCATTGCGAGTAATCCTGGCCTGTCGCTTTTCCAGTGGAATCAAAAAGCACTATGCCTTTGTCATTGGTCAGATAAACACGGTATTCATTTTTAGACTTGGTAATGCCGCTGATATTGGCACTAAGCTTGTGTTGATTGAGATGGGAAAAAGCCTGGGCCAGCTCACCATTTTGCGCGTTACCCGCCAGCATATCTGCACGCGCAAATTCAGCAAGCAATGTAGCTGTATCAATTAACGTGCCTTCCGTTGCACGCCGGACGCCTGGTTTCACCTCTTGCAAAAATATAGAGAGAACAAACCAGGCCGCAATCGCCACAATCAAAAAATAGCCCAGCAACAGACGCATCCCAATACGCATCAACTCACTCCAAGGCTGTAGCCTAAGCCACGGTGCGTATTGATCGGTGAAAGATCGGGGTTAATTGCACGCAGTTTGGCGCGCAAGGTTTTGATGTGTGTATCAACCGTTCGATCAAAACTATCCTCGGCTGTACTCCACACTAAATCCATGAGTTGCTGGCGTGAAAACACACGCCCAGGCCATTGCAAAAAAGTCTTCAGTAACAAGTACTCATAGCGGGTGAGCAGCAATGGCTGCTGGCACCAGGTAATATGCGCCGCCATTTCATTGACTTCGAACTGACCAATGCGCTGTACACTTATCGTCAGACCTTGCCGTTGTTTTTGCAAACGACGTAGCACTGTTCGCACCCGCGCACACACTTCACGAGGTGAAAACGGCTTCGCGATATAATCATCAGCACCGATCTCCAGGCCAATCAGCCGATCAACCTCCTCACTGCGAGCTGTCAGAAATAGCAACGGGAGATCTGGATAATCCGCAAGTAAACGGCGACAAAGCTCGAAGCCATTAATATCTGGCAAGCCGACATCAAGAATCGCCAGATCAGGACGTTCTTCTCGCGCGGCATCCAGCACAGGCAAACCCCGTTCGAAAGCACGCACAGAAAACCCCTCCTGCTGCAACGTATAGATCAACGTATCCGCAATACTGGTTTCATCTTCAACTAACCAGATAGTGGCCTGGCTCATCACGAACTCCCTGTTATTTCCACGGCATAATCGGCACGGCGCTTATCGCGTTTTTAGGCGAACCGTCGACCACTTTATCGGAGTAAGCCAGATACGCCAGCGTGTTGCGTTTAGCATCGTAGAAACGTACTACTTGCAGCTTCTTGAAGACCAGTGATGTCCGCTTCTGGAAAACAACATCACCCTCTGTTTTACCTGCTTTTATCTTTTCGTTTAGCTCAACTGGCCCCACTTGCTGGCAAGAAATCGCCGCATCGGAAGTATCTTCTGCCAGACCCAGTCCGCCTTTAATGCCACCCGTTTTTGCACGGCTAACATAGCAAGTCACGTTTTGTACATCCGGGTCATCAAATGCTTCAACAACAATTTTATGGTCCGGGCCAATCATCTTAAAAACAGTGTCTACTGAACCAATTTGTTCGGCTTTGACGCCCAACGAAACAAGCAGTAATAAACTGAGGGGAGCTAAAACTTTATATTTCATATTGTTACCATTAGTTAAGGTTGCCTTTAGAGACTATTAACTCTTTGTGCTAAAAAATCGTTTAATATCACGTTATTAATAAAATTTTCCGAATGAGTAGCTGATTTTGGCACGTCTTGTTAAAAAAAACTCTGAATGTCAAAACAACAAAAAGTGCTATCATCGCCCACATTAACGGCACTCACCGTGTCAGGATGAGGATATTATATGGATCAGGCAGGGATCATTCGTGATCTATTAACCTGGCTAGAGGGCCATTTGGATCAACCTCTGTCACTGGATAATGTGGCGGCAAAAGCAGGTTATTCCAAGTGGCATCTACAACGGATGTTTAAAGAGGTCACGGGTCACGCCATTGGCGCATACATCCGTGCTCGCCGACTTTCAAAATCTGCTGTGGCACTGCGCCTGACTGCGCGACCGATTCTCGATATTGCGTTGCAGTATCGTTTTGACTCACAGCAAACCTTTACTCGTGCATTCAAAAAGCAGTTTGCTCAAACGCCAGCGCTCTATCGCCGTTCTCCAGACTGGAGCTCGTTCGGTATGCGTCCACCGCTGCGTTTAGATGCGTTTACACTGCCGCAAGCGCAATTTGTCACGCTGCCGGAAACCCATTTAGTGGGTGTCACGCAAAGCTACAGCTGTACGCTTGAGCAAATATCTGATTTCCGTAATGAAATGCGTATTCAGTTCTGGACACAATTCCTCGGCAATGCGCCAACGTTGCCACGTGTGTTATACGGCCTGCATGAGCCACGTCCAAGCATTGAGAAAGATGACGAACAGGAAGTCTTCTATACCACTGCGCTGACACCAGAAATGGTGAATGGATTCTTACCAGACTCTCATCCGGTCAGGTTGGAAGGTGGTGATTACGTGCAATTCGACTACGAAGGCCCGGGCACCGGTTTGCAGGAGTTCATCCTGACAATTTATGGCACCTGCATGCCATCGCTTAATCTGACGCGCCGTAAAGGTCAGGATATTGAACGCTTCTTCCCGCTAGAAGAAGCGCGTGTTCAGGACCGACCAATGCAGATCAGATGTGAATATCTGATCCCAGTACGTCGTTAATTAGCGCTGTAATTCATCCAACGCAGGGGCGTCTAAATGTGAGATGTCCCCTGCCGTTTCTACCACCCAGCCAGAAGCTAACCACGGGCTGTGCTGGTGATCGACACGGGAAATCGAACAGTTTCTTAAACGTAAGCGACGTTCAGCCCAGGCCGGTAATCCCAGAATGGTACTCACCAGGCAACCTAACGCCATACCGTGGCTAACCAGCAATGGGCGGCTACCAGATGGTAAATCCAGGCAAGCATTTAAAGCCGCGTGCATACGCTCGCTCATCTCAAGCATGCTTTCCCCATCGGGAATTCGCCCATCGGTCGTGCCATTCACCAGTTGGCGACGCCAGCCTTCTTCTTCTTCGTTTAGCGTGTCCAGATTGCGGCGTTCTAACACCCCCATATCCAGTTCACGTAAACGCGAATCCAGCGTGACATCTACACCACATGCAAGAGCGATAATCTCAGCAGTGTGGCGGGTACGCCCTAAATCACTGGAGATGACGTGTGTAATGCCTAACGTTTTGGCACGCTCGGCCACCTGCTCGGCCTGACGTTCCCCTTTTTCAGTCAGCGCACTGTCTGACTGGCCCTGAATGCGACGTTCTGCATTCCACTGCGTTTCGCCGTGGCGAACAAGGTATACCTGTAACATGCGATTTATCCGTTATACTGCGGCAACAATTTCTAGAGAGTTTCACTGATTATGTACCATGTCGTCTGCGCAACAACCAATCCAGCTAAAATTCAGGCAATTCACCAGGCATTCGACGACATCTTTGGTGAAGGATGCTGCCATATTGAACCCGTTGCCGTCGATAGCGGAGTGCCAGAACAACCCTTCGGAAACCATGAAACGCGAACTGGCGCACGATGCCGGGTAATGAATGCCCGTCAGGTTCGCCCTGAAGCCGATTTTTGGGTTGCGGTTGAAGCGGGAATTGATGACGACAGTACTTTTAGCTGGGTGGTTATTGAAAACCAAAACCAGCGCGGCGAAGCCCGTTCGGCCACACTGCCTCTACCGTCGATTATTCTTGAAAAAGTCCGCGCGGGAGAAGCTTTAGGGCCGGTGATGTCGGCATATACCGGCATCGATAAAATTGGCAATAAAGAAGGCGCGATTGGGGTATTTACCGCCGGGAAGCTCACGCGCAGCAGCGTTTACCAGCAGGCGGTGATTCTGGCGCTTAGCCCGTTCCACAACGCGATTTATAGCTAACTTTTATTGCCTAATAATTCCTGCTCCAGCCAGGCACGCAATGCCGGTGGAGCAGATTTCAGGCTATTTGAACCGCGCGTAATGGTGGCAATTCCCGCGCCAAGTTCATTTTTGAGTTCCCGCTGGCTCATCTCACCCCGCAATAACTCTTCGATAATTCTGACCCGTGTTCCGAGGGCGGTACGTTCGTCTGGGGTCAGCAACAACATTAACAACGGCATATGCAGCTGTTTATCGAACGATTGCTGGAGCAGCTCCACAAAACGGAGCCACTCCTGATTGCTTTGCTCGGCGTGCTCTGCCGAGTATTGAGAATGCTGAGTCATGTCGCCACCATACTATTCAACTAGTACGATACAATATCATAGACACTGCAAAATCAATAACGGCGTTGCCATTCAGCCTCTGTCAGCAATGGTGCAGATTTACCCATGAAGTACTTATAGTACGCATCATATGCCAGCACGTTTTTCACATATCCACGTGTTTCCGAGAAAGGAATACTCTCAACAAACGCCACCGCGTCAATGCGTCCGGCACTGTTGCCAAGCCAGGTTCTGACTCGCCCAGGCCCCGCGTTATAAGCAGCGGATGAGAAAATCCGGTTGTTCTCAAATTGCTGAGAGACGGACTGCAAATAAGTCGTACCAATATTGATATTGGTTTCTGGCTCAAGCAGTTGCGATGGGCTGCTGTAACCCGGAATACCAAAAACCTTCACCGTATGTGCGGCTGTAGCCGGCATAACCTGCATCAGACCACTCGCCCCCACCGGTGACCTGACTTTCGGGTTCCAGGCACTTTCCTGACGCGCAATCGCCATGGCATAACTTTGCGAGATGTCTTTGCCGCTCACGTAGCGGGCGAAAATATCTTTGTAAGCCAGTGGGAATCGCTCTTCCAGATGATCCCAAAGCTTCCCGGCGATCGTCGCCTGCACGCTGAGATCCCACCAATTTTGATCAAACGCGTAACGTGCTAATCCTTCCTGTTCTGGTTTGCTGCGACTGGAGATCAAATTAGCCCATTCGCTGCGTGCAGTGTTATCCAAATTCCAGTACATCAGCTCGCGAACACGCGCCATTTCTGGCCCCTGAACTAACGCCGGATTCACCGCCACCGCTTTGTCGACGCGTAACGGATATTCTTCCCCCAGGCGTTGAGCCGCCACCATTGGATAAAATCCGCGTTGTTGCATCAGCGAGAGAAGGATCTCATTTGCTTCCGAATCACGACCACGTTCCAGCAACAAATCTGCCTGCCAGTAGCGCCATTCATCTTTCTCTTTAGCTTCCATTGGCAAGCGTGCAAGCCAGGTATTCAGGCCAGTACGATCACCCGTTCCCAGCGCCATACGCACACGTCGCTCAACCAGCGAGGTTGATTCAGAACGCATGATTGCATCATCACGCCATGCCGCTTGCTCAGCCGTCACATCGTTGCCCATTAACCGCCAGGCAACAGTGTCTCTGAGTTCCTGAGCCTGTGCGTCATTCAATTGCTGCGCCTGAATCAGTGAGGGGATCATCAAACGCGCATTTTCTACGTCATCGCGCGCGACACGCGTGAACGCCACCGCAGCCGCCTGGCGCGTAAAGTCAGTTGCACCAACGGTGCGGGCAAACGACAGCACTGTTTTCGGGTCGTTTTGTAGGCTGATCAGTGCGCTGGAAATGGTCTGGAATTGCGCAGGCATTTGGCTTGCGAGATTGGTCACCAGTGAAGAGTTACCTTCTTTCATCGCCAGACGAATACGTTCCAGGTAAGCCAACGGATCTTGCGTTCCCGACGATCGCCATGCTGAGAACAGACGATCGCAGCTCGATGGCAGATTTTTGCCCGTTAGCCACAGATCCTTGGCCCCGACCCATGCGGCATCTACCTGGCCGGTATTCCATTTTGCGTAGTAATAATTACATTTGGATTCGGTGGTGCCCGGTTGTTCAGGGCTAAACGCCAGCAGACCACGCCAGTCTTCGCGGCGAGCCAGTTCATTAACAAAGCGTGATTTCAGCGCGCGGGCTGGTGGTAACGTAGGGTTAGCCTCAATAAACTGACTGACGGCGAGCGTTGGCTCATTCATTAAATCATCAGTGATAAGGCGATATTCGAGATAAGGATAAAGTGGATAATCCTGCAACGTGGGCAACATGCGCTGCACCACATCCATTTGCTTGTTATCCCATGCTTGTTTGATTTGTGCATATCGGCTGCGTTGCTCGTCGAGCGAATCCGCGCGAACTGCATGAGTTATTGCCGCAAGGCTTACAACTGCGACCAGCAATTGTCCCACGACTTGTTTGGCTATCCCCACAAGTTCTCCTCACATGTTCACCGGCAGCATCGTGCCGCCATTAATTACTTCATGCTAACCCTGGTATTACAGATTCGCCACGCCAAAGGGCGTTATTTTGTCGATAAAAGCGTTAAGGCGGTTTCGGGTAACACATCCCGCTTCCCCTGCTGGGATTACCTGCTGAAAACGGCTACACTTCGCCACTAATACGCACCATCTTAAATCACGAAAAAGAGGCGAAGTCGCACTGTGGCTCAATTCGTTTATACCATGCATCGTGTCGGCAAAGTTGTTCCGCCGAAACGCCATATTCTGAAAAACATCTCGCTCAGTTTCTTCCCTGGCGCCAAAATTGGTGTACTGGGTCTGAACGGTTCCGGTAAATCCACGCTGCTGCGCATTATGGCCGGCATTGATACCGACATCGAAGGCGAAGCCCGTCCACAACCTGGTTTGAAAATTGGCTATCTGCCTCAGGAACCTCAGCTCAACCTTGAGCACACGGTTCGTGAATCCGTTGAAGAAGCGGTATCCGAAGTCGTTAACGCGCTGAAAGGTCTGGATGAAGTCTACGCAAAATATGCCGAACCAGACGCTGACTTCGATAAGCTTGCTGCACAGCAAGGCAAGTTTGAAGAAATTATCCAGGCACACGATGGCCATAACCTGAATGTTCAACTGGAGCGTGCTGCTGATGCACTGCGTCTGCCGGAGTGGGACGCTAAAATTGAAAACCTGTCTGGTGGTGAGCGCCGCCGCGTAGCACTTTGCCGCCTGCTGCTCGAAAAACCAGACATGCTGCTGCTCGACGAACCAACGAACCACCTGGATGCTGAATCCGTGGCGTGGCTCGAGCGCTTCCTGCACGATTTCGAAGGCACCGTTGTGGCGATTACCCACGACCGTTACTTCCTCGATAACGTGGCTGGCTGGATTCTGGAACTTGACCGCGGCGAAGGTATTCCGTGGGAAGGTAACTACTCCTCATGGCTTGAGCAGAAAGACGAACGTCTGGCTCAGGAAGCCTCATCGGAAGCGGCTCGCCGTAAATCCATTGAGAAAGAGCTGGAGTGGGTACGTCAGGGTGCGAAAGGCCGCCAGTCTAAAGGCAAGGCGCGTCTGGCTCGCTTTGAAGAACTTAACAGCACTGAATACCAGAAACGTAACGAAACCAACGAACTGTTTATCCCACCAGGCGCACGTCTGGGCGATAAAGTCGTTGAGGTTACCAACCTGCGTAAATCCTACGGCGACCGCCTGCTGATTGAAGACCTGACATTCGCCGTACCGAAAGGCGCGATTGTCGGGATCATCGGCCCGAACGGCGCGGGTAAATCTACCCTGTTCCGTATGATGTCAGGCCAGGAACAACCAGACAGCGGCACCATTGAACTAGGTGAAACCGTGAAACTGGCTTCTGTCGATCAGTTCCGTGACGCGATGGATAACAGCAAAACCGTGTGGGAAGAAGTTTCCGGCGGTCAGGACATCATGCGTATCGGCAACACCGAAATGCCAAGCCGCGCTTACGTTGGTCGCTTTAACTTTAAAGGCGTTGACCAGGGTAAACGTGTTGGTGAGTTGTCCGGTGGTGAGCGTGGTCGTCTGCACCTGGCGAAGCTGCTGCAAGTTGGCGGCAACGTACTGCTGCTCGATGAACCAACCAACGACCTGGATATCGAAACCCTGCGCGCGTTAGAAAACGCCCTGCTGGAGTTCCCAGGCTGTGCCATGGTTATCTCGCACGACCGTTGGTTCCTTGACCGTATCGCCACGCATATTCTGGATTACCAGGATGAAGGTAAAGTGGAGTTCTTTGAAGGTAACTTTACTGAGTACGAAGAGTACAAGAAACGCACCCTGGGTGCGGATGCGCTGGAACCTAAGCGTATTAAGTACAAGCGTGTAACGAAGTAATTGTTGTAACGCCCTCACCCTAACCCTCTCCCCCAGGAGAGGGAATTAACGGCTTTCTCCCTCTCCCTCAGGCGAGGGAATTAAACGGTTTTCTCTCTCTCCCCCAGGAGAGGGAATTAACGGTTTTCTCCCTCTCCCTCAGGGAGAGGGCCGGGGTGAGGGTTGTTTTATCCACGCTCGCCAATTAAGCCCTTCACCAAATCCACACAGCGCAAGAAGCGTGAATCGTAGTCAGACTCTTCCACATGCACGTAGCTAATGTTGTTTTCATTCAGCATCGACACCAGCAAGTTCTGGAAAGATTTCCTGTCGGTATCACTGCCAAGGCTGCGTAAACCATCCGCTACCCACGGCGTGTTGTTCTCCAGCAAAATCACCAGGTCAAAACGGTATTCGTCAATAAGCGCCTGCACAAACGGGTGTTCGCGGCCTTCATACTTTTTGCAGAATGCCTGCGTGGTGACAAAATCGGTATCGATAAATGCCACTTTATTGGCGTATTTAACGGCAAAATCAACGTACTGAGCATGCCCAATAGCAATCTTGTCGTAGTCAGAATATTGCAGCGCCATCTCATCACCGCCAAGGTGCGAAAAGACGTAATCACGCCCATATTCCCAGGCACTGGTGGTATTAAAAATGTTGGCGAGCTTATTCACCATCCACGATTTACCGCTCGATTCGCCGCCCAGAATAGCCACGGTTCGCACAAAGAACGGTTTTACTTCGGTGGGAATATATTCCCAATAGCGGAACGGATTTTCGCGAATCTGGCCGCCGCTGATATTCATGAAGGTGCGCTTCGGGTCGATAAGCACCGTTTCAATGCCGAGCTGTTCAATAAAACGGGGCGCATCGCTCTCTTCGGAGGTATAGATGCAGTCGGGGTTAATCCCTTTGCTTTCCATGAACGCTTTGATGCCACGGCTCCAGACATCCCAACCGTGCGGATACGGTTCCATCCCTTCTTCGTTAAACGAATGAATGCGGATATTTTTCTGATACTTGAAGGTCTGTAACAGCCAGCGCAGGCGGTCACCGGTGGTCGGTTGCTGCGACATCGCACTGTCTTCAAACAGCAAGCGATCGCGGGTTTCGTCATAGCCCATGATGATATGCAGTTCATCAACCTGGCTTGCCGCGCGCTGAATCAGATAGATATGGCCAGTATGCAACGGATAAAACTTACCGAATACCACGCCCACTTTTTTCTCACGCCGTGGAAATTCCAGCCCCAAAAAACGATGCAATGCTTCCAGTTTCTGCGCGCTTGGGCTTTTGATTTTGGCGTTCAGTAACTGGCTAAGATAGCCCTTGGTCATGCCGCAGGATTCTGCAACTTGCTGTAGCGTAACGCTCTGCTGACGAATAGCAGTCTTCAGATAATCAAAAGACGACATGCTGCCTCCTGCAAAATTGGGCAAATATCAATTATAAGTCGTCAAACACCGACAACGCATCAGCCAGTTTTTTCACACCGAAGACCTGCATCCCTTCCGGTAGTTTTTTCGGCACGTTGGCCTGCGGCACAATCGCACGTTTAAAGCCGTGTTTTGCGGCTTCTGAAATACGCTCCTGGCCGCTTGGCACCGGACGAATTTCCCCGGCTAACCCGACTTCACCAAACACCACCAAATCTTGCGGCAAAGCGCGGTTGCGCAGGCTGGAAACCATCGCCAATAACAAGGCAAGGTCAGCACTGGTTTCGGTAACTTTCACGCCACCGACCACGTTGACAAACACATCCTGGTCAGCCATTTGCAGGCCACCGTGGCGGTGCAAAACGGCCAGCAGAATCGCCAGGCGGTTTTGCTCAAGACCCACGGCGACACGGCGCGGGTTGGACATCATGGATTGATCCACCAGCGCCTGAATCTCTACCAGCAATGGGCGCGTGCCTTCCCACACCACCATCACCGAACTGCCGGGCGTCACTTCATCTCCACGGCTCAGGAAAATAGCGGAAGGGTTGCTCACTTCACGCAGCCCTTGCTCCGTCATGGCAAACACGCCTAACTCATTCACCGCACCAAAGCGGTTTTTGTGGCTGCGCAGCGTGCGGAAACGGGAATCGGCATCGCCATCGAGCATCACCGAGCAGTCGATACAGTGTTCGAGCACTTTTGGCCCGGCAAGCGAACCATCTTTGGTGACGTGGCCGACCATGATAATCGCCACACCGCGCGTTTTAGCAAAGCGCGTCAGATAAGCGGCTGACTCACGCACCTGCGCCACACTGCCAGGCGACGACTGTACGTCGGCCATGTGCATCACCTGAATGGAGTCGATAACCATCAGCTTCGGCGCTTCTTCTTCGGCAATCATACAGATTTGTTCGATGCCAGTTTCCGAAAGCATATTCAGGTTATTGGTCGGCAACCCAAGACGGTGGGCGCGCATCGCCACTTGTTGCAGCGACTCTTCACCGGTGACGTACAACGTTTTCATCTGTTCGCTGAGCTTGCATAAGGTTTGCAACAGCAGCGTGGATTTACCTGCACCAGGATTACCACCAATCAGAATGGCACTTCCCGGCACCACACCGCCGCCTAACACGCGGTCAAACTCTTTAAAACCAGTAGAAAAACGCGGCAGCTCTTCGAGGCTGATTTCAGAAAGTTTTTGAACTTTACTGACGCCCGCACTACCGGCATAACCTGACAAACGCTCATTACGCGCAACCGTCGGCGAGGCGGCAATGCGCACCTCAGTGATCGTGTTCCATGCGTGACAGGCGCTGCATTGCCCCTGCCAGCGAGGATAGTCTGCGCCGCACTCGTTGCAGACAAAGGCGCGTTTCGGAGCTTTTGCCATTAGCGTTCTTCCTGGATAAGGCTACCGGACAGAATGCAGAATACGCCCATCAAATCAGCATGACGGATGGTGACTTCTGTTTTCTCATTCACTTTAGGTTTAGCGTGGAAAGCAATGCCCAGGCCCGCCGATTGAATCATCGGTAAGTCATTCGCCCCATCACCAATCGCGACGGTTTGCGCGACGGGGATTTCGTATTTATCTGCCAGACGCTGGAGCGTTGTGGCTTTGAATTGTGCATCAACGATTTGACCGATGACTTCGCCAGTGAGCTTGCCGTCGCAGATTTCCAGCTCGTTTGCCACCACTGCATCTAAATGCAATTTGTCGCGCAGATATTCGGCGAAGAAGGTGAAACCACCGGAGGCAATCGCAACTTTCCAGCCAAGAGATTCAAGCTTAAGTACCAGTGACGTCAGCCCTGGCATCAACGGTAGTTCATCACGCACCTGGCGCAGAATAGACGCGTTAGCACCTTTAAGCGTGCCAACGCGTTGTTTCAAGCTTGCGGCAAAATCCAGCTCGCCACGCATCGCGCGCTCGGTGACTTCAGCCACCATTTCGCCAGTGCCAGCCAGTTTCGCGATTTCATCGATACATTCTATTTGGATGGCGGTGGAATCCATGTCCATCACCAGCAGGCCAGGCGTGCGCAGATGCGGGATTTTGCCCAGTGGCGCAACATCCAGACCGGCTTCGTGGGCAAGTTTGGTAGCGCGAGGAGTTAATGAACCGGCCAGGCGAATAACCTGATAATCTTCAACGCACCACGCGGTGACGATAACCATCGCCGCTCCTAACTTACGTTGATAGCGATTCAGGCACTCTTTATCCAGATTCCGACCATACAGAAGCCAGCCGCTGCGGCCAGCACGGTAATCGAGTGGCATAACTTCATCGCCACTTAACGATAGCGGCAAACCAGGCCAGAGAGATACGTCGGTTGGCAGGTCGCACCAGGTCAGACTATTCGGCATCACAACTCCAGGAAAGATTTAAGAGATAGCATTAATCATTCGGATTACAGCCAACACTGCAGCAATTCGAATGATTAAGGGTATTCGGAACAAAACAACGCATGAGGCTACCTTGTCCACGCCGCTTCTGGCAACATTAAAGTAAGCAATTTATTGAAGGTGCATTATGGCTCGGGCAAAAATGAAATTTAGGCTGCATCGTGCAGTGATTGTGCTTATCTGCCTCGCACTTTTAGTCGCACTGATGCAGGGCGCGTCGTGGTTTAGCCAGGGGCATCAACAAGCCCGGAACGTGCAACTTGAAGAACTGGCAAGAACCCTGGCACGGCAGGTGAGCTATAACCTGATTCCATTGATGAAGTCTGAAAATCCTGATGAGAAAAAGATTTCAACAGTGCTGAATTTATTGACTCAGGACAGCCGAATTCTGGATGCAGGTGTTTACGACAACGGCGGCAGCCAGGTCGCACATGCGGGCGAAGGGATCGCCGTGCGCGATCGACTCGCTCTGGATGGGAAAAAAGCGGGCAGTTATTTTAATCAGCAAATTGTTCAACCGATTGAAGATAAAGATGGGCCTGTAGGCTATCTGCGCATCACGCTCGATACCCACACGCTGCCCACTGAAGCCAAGCAAGTGGATAACACCACCAATATTTTGCGCCTGATGATGTTACTGGCGCTGGCAATTGGCATTGTGCTGACGCGCACGCTTTTGCAGGGCAAACGCACCCGCTGGCAACAATCTCCTTTTCTTCTGACGGCGAATACCGAAGTAAAAGAAGATGAGGAAGAACCGAGCGCCAATAAACCCCAATAAGAAAGGACTTCTGCTATGTCTACATTACGTCTGCTTATTTCGGACTCTTACGATCCCTGGTTCAACCTGGCGGTGGAAGAGTGTATTTTCCGCCAGATGCCTGCAACCCAGCGCGTGCTGTTCTTATGGCGCAACGCGGATACCGTGGTCATTGGCCGGGCGCAAAACCCGTGGAAAGAATGTAATACCCGGCGCATGGAAGAAGATAACGTGCGGCTGGCCAGACGCAGCAGCGGCGGTGGCGCGGTATTCCACGATTTGGGCAACACCTGTTTCACCTTTATGGCGGGAAAACCGGAATACGACAAAAGTGTGTCGACGGCAATTGTGGTGAATGCGCTTAATGCGCTCGGCATCAGTGCCACCGCTTCCGGACGCAATGATCTGGAAGTTGCCACCGCGGAGGGAGTGCGCAAAGTTTCCGGCTCGGCTTATAAGGAAACGATGGATCGGGGATTTCACCATGGCACGTTATTGCTTAATGCCGATTTAAGCCGCCTGGCAAACTACTTGAATCCAGACCAGAAAAAGCTGCAGGCCAAAGGCATAACTTCAGTACGTGGACGAGTGGCAAACCTCAGCGATCTGCTGCCTGGCCTGACACACGAGCAAGTTTGCGATGCGGTACGTGAGTCATTTTTTGCCTTCTACGGCGAACGAGTGGCAGCAGAACATATTTCTCCTGATGCCCTGCCCGACCTACCCGGCTTTGCTGAAACCTTTGCCCGCCAAAGTAGCTGGGAATGGAATTTCGGCCAGGCTCCGGCATTTAGCCATTTACTGGATCAGCGTTTTACCTGGGGTGGTGTTGAACTGCATTTCGACGTTGAGAAAGGGCATATCACCCAAGCGAAAATATTCACAGACAGCCTAAACCCCGCGCCTCTTGAAGCGCTGGCGGCCCGTTTGCAGGGCTGTTTGTATCGCAGTGACATGTTGCAACAGCAATGCGAAACGCTGATTGCCGACTTCCCGGAACAAGAAATGGAATTACGTGAATTGAGCACGTGGATTGCGCAGACGGTGCGCTAGGCGAGTCGCTTAACGCTTGCCTCAACGGTATCAAGTTGCAATGACATCTCTCTGCAAAGCTCGCGAAACGCCGGGCTAATATCTTCCGGTAATCCTGTTTGCTGTGCTAAGCGCTTCCCCCACGCTCGCCCCAAAAAACCCTGAGGACGCAGATCGGTTAAATACCATGGGATACCGTTAAACCATTGCGCGGTGCCATTATTCAGTATCACCAGACAGCTTCCCTGCGCCAGATGGGATACAAGTCACCGAAACGCCAGGCCTGCCCCGCATCATCTATTTGCCACAATGGAAATTGCCGGATCTGGCGCACTGGTCTGATCCGGGCATATTGGGTCGCTCTGGCAGCGCCTGCTTTTATGACATCGCTTTCAGTATTCACCAGACGTGAAAACGTCGCCTGGCTGACACCCAAACGCTGGCGTAATGAGGTTGCAGTTTGTGGGCCATGCAGCAATAAATCTGTCAGAGCGCTCATATGAATAGATACTTGAATAGATATATAGCGCTATATAATTGAAAGATAAAGCAGATAAGCGGAATAGATGGATTAAAATGAATAGATAATTTGAAAAGAGAAAGGGTGCCGGAGCACCCTTTAAAATCTTACTCTTTGTCGCCCAGTAACACAGATTCAAGAGCGATCTTGATCATGTCGTTAAAGGTTGTCTGGCGCTCTTCAGCAGTAGTCTGCTCGTGAGTACGGATATGGTCAGACACGGTGCAGATGGTCAGTGCTTTAGCACCAAATTCTGCTGCCACGCCGTAGATGCCCGCGGCTTCCATTTCCACACCCAGGATGCCGTATTTTTCCATCACGTCGAACATAGTCGGGTCTGGGGAGTAGAACAGGTCGGCAGAGAAGATGTTGCCCACGCGAGCATCAACGCCCAGCGCTTTAGCTGCATCAACCGCGTTACGCACCATGTCGAAGTCAGCGATTGCAGCGAAGTCATGGTCTTTGAAACGCAGACGGTTCACTTTGGAATCGGTGCAAGCACCCATGCCGATAACCACGTCACGCAATTTCACATCCATACGTACTGCACCGCAAGAACCCACACGGATGATTTTCTTCACGCCGAAATCTGTGATTAGCTCTTTGGTGTAAATCGAGCAGGATGGGATACCCATGCCGTGGCCCATTACAGAAATTTTGCGGCCTTTGTAAGTCCCGGTGAAGCCCAACATGCCACGCACGTTGTTCACTTCACGAACATCTTCAAGGAAAGTTTCAGCGATATGTTTTGCGCGCAGCGGGTCGCCTGGCATCAAAACGACGTCTGCGAAATCACCCATTTCTGCATTAATGTGTGGCGTTGCCATGTTTTTATTCCTTGTTTTAAGAGGTTAACGTCTGGGCGGATAAAACATCTCACCCAAATCCGTAATCCATATACCCTAAATAATTCGAGTCGCAGGTAGGCGGCAAGAAAGCGAATCCCCAGGAGCTTACTTGAGTAAGTGACTGGGGTGAGCTTTTGCAGCCAACACCCCTGCGGCTCGAAGAATGACGGGTATCACAGCATGTTCTTGCCGTAGTCCATATCTGAAACACCGAAGTGTTTCGCCACGGTCTGGCCGATATCCGCGAAGGTTTCACGATGGCCCAGAGAGCCAGCTTTCACTTTCGGGCCGTAGACCAATACCGGAATGTGTTCGCGAGTATGGTCAGTACCTTGCCAGGTTGGGTCACAACCGTGGTCAGCGGTGAGGATCAGAATATCGTCCTCTTTCAGCAATTCCATCAGTTCTGGCAGACGACGGTCGAACAGTTCCAGCGCGGCGGCATAACCTGCTACGTCACGACGGTGACCGTAAGAGGAGTCGAAATCGACGAAGTTGGTGAACACGATAGTGTCGTCACCCGCTTCTTTCATCTCGGTAATTGTCGCGTCAAACAGCGCATCCAGACCGGTCGCTTTCACTTTTTTGGTGATACCGACTTCAGCATAGATATCTGCGATTTTACCCACGGAAACAACCTGACCATTTTTCTCATCAACCAGTTTTTTCAACACGGTTGGAGCTGGCGGTTCAACAGCCAGATCATGGCGGTTGCCGGTACGCTGGAAGTTACCCGCTTTGTCACCAACAAACGGACGCGCGATAACGCGACCAATGTTGTAGCCGCCTTCGGTCAACTCTTCGCGGGCGATTTCGCACAGTTCGTAGAGTTTATCGAGGCCGTAGGTTTCTTCGTGGCAGGCAATCTGGAACACGGAGTCAGCGGAGGTATAGAAAATCGGCTTGCCGGTTTTCATATGCTCTTCGCCCAGTTCATCCAGAATCACAGTACCGGAAGAGTGGCAGTTACCGAGGTAACCTGGCAGGTTTGCGCGCTCGACCAGTTTATCCAGCAATTCTTGCGGGAAGCTGTTTTGGGTATCGGAGAAGTAGCCCCACTCGAACAGCACAGGAACACCGGCGATTTCCCAGTGGCCTGACGGAGTGTCTTTACCAGACGAAAGTTCATGCGCCCAACCGTATGCACCGATAACTTCTGCGTTACCGTCCATACCCGCCGGGATTTTACCGGTAGAACCTTCAGCCGCTTTCACCAGACCCAGGCGAGTCAGGTTAGGCAAATGCAGTGGCCCTTTACGGCCTTTGTCGGCTTCGCCATTTGCACAAGCTTGCGCGATATGGCCGAAGGTATCAGAGCCAACGTCGCCAAAGCGGTCAGCATCTTCAGTCGCGCCAATGCCGAAAGAGTCCAGCACCATAATAAATGCACGTTTCATAATTTCTCCTGCGTCGTTGCGCCTGAAACGCCCGAGAGCGTTTCAAAAAGTGATCAGATCAGTATGCCAGCATTTAGCTAATACGGCGATAAACGTCTGGCGTTTTAGCCGGTGCCGTATCGTTAACTTTAATTGCCGCTTTAACCGCACGAGCCGCTTCTTGCCACTGACTTTCGCTTGCAGCGTGAATCACCGCTAACGGGCGAGAAATCTCAACGCTATCGCCCAGGCGCACCATATCGGTGAAGCCGACGCTGTAATCCAGGGAATCAGAAGCCTGACGACGACCGCCGCCCATCGCTACCACCGCCATACCTAGCGCGCGGGTGTCCATTTCAGAGATGAAGCCATTTTTATCTGCATAAACCGCTTTGCTCAGCACGGCGGTTGGCAGGTACTTCGCATAGTTTTCGACGAAGTCTGTCGGGCCTTTTTGCGCCGCAACCATGCGACCAAACACTTCAGCCGCTTTACCGTTATCGAGCACCGCTTGCAGTTTCTGGCGGGCTTCGGCGTCATCTTTTGCCAGATTGCCGGAAAGTAACATTTCCACGCACAGCGCCATGGTGACTTCATGCAGGCGCGGGTTGCGGTATTCGCCGGTCAGGAATTGCACCGCTTCGCGAACTTCCACCGCATTACCTGCGCTGGAGGCCAGCACCTGGTTCATGTCGGTCAGCAGCGCAGTGGTTTTAACGCCTGCGCCATTTGCCACGCCAACAATCGCTTCGGCGAGCAATTCAGAAAGCTCATAAGTCGGCATAAATGCACCGCTGCCGACTTTCACGTCCATCACCAGCGCATCCAGGCCTTCGGCCAGTTTCTTCGCCAGAATGGAAGCGGTAATCAGCGGGATGGAGTCTACGGTCGCGGTAATGTCACGCGTGGCGTAGAAGCGTTTGTCCGCCGGAGCAAGCGAGTTTGTCTGGCCGATAATTGCCACGCCGACGTTTTTAATGATGTCGCGGAAACGGTTATCGTCCGGGAAAATATCAAATCCAGGGATTGCTTCGAGTTTATCGAGCGTACCACCGGTATGGCCTAAACCACGGCCAGAAATCATTGGGATGTAACCGCCACATGCCGCCACCATTGGGCCAAGCATTAATGAAGTCACATCACCGACGCCGCCCGTTGAGTGTTTATCAACGATTGGGCCGTTCAGATTGAGGCTCTTCCAGTCCAGCACGGTTCCTGAATCTCGCATCGCCATGGTCAGAGATACGCGTTCCGGCATAGTCATGTCGTGGAAGAAAATGGTCATTGCCAATGCTGCAATCTGCCCTTCAGAGATAGTGTTATCCCGAATACCATTGATGAAGAAACGAATTTCCTCATCGCTTAGCGCATGACCATCACGTTTTTTACGAATAATTTCTTGAGCGAGGAACAAGGTAACCCCCTGAATTCATCAGGTGAAATGCGGCGGGGAAACCGCCGCAAATAAATATTACTCTAAATAATTCGAGTTGCAGGCAGGCGGCAAGGGAAAGAATCCCCAGGAGCTTACACGAGTAAGTGACTGGGGTGAGAGAGTGCAGCCAACGCACCTGCAGCTTGAAGTATGACGAGTAATTAGTAGCCGCTGGCGCTTTTGCCGTCACCGTGACCCAGCGTTTTTAACAGGCTCGCGAGCAGGCTGGACGCACCAAAACGGTAGTGACGGGAATCAGCCCAGTCAGCACCAAACAGTTCATCCGCGATAGACAGGAACAGCGCCGCATCTTCAGCAGTACGCACGCCACCGGCTGGTTTGAAACCAACGGTTTTCTCAACGCCCATGTCACGGATCACTTCCATCATGATGCGAGCGCTTTCCGGCGTGGCATTGACCGGTACTTTACCGGTTGAGGTTTTGATGAAATCAGCACCGGCTTTGATAGAAATTTCCGACGCTTTACGAATCAGGGCTTCTTCTTTCAGCTCGCCGGTTTCGATGATCACTTTCAGCAAAACGTTTGCCGCAGCACAGGCTTCTTTACAGGCTTTCACCAGGTCAAAACCCACTTGTTCGTTACCCGCGATCAGCGCGCGGTATGGGAACACCACGTCAACTTCGTCGGCACCGTAAGCGATAGCCGCGCGGGTTTCAGCCAGCGCAATTTCGATGTCGTCGTTGCCGTGTGGGAAGTTGGTCACGGTAGCAATGCGGATCTCAGGAGTGCCCTGGGCATTCAGAGTTTTACGAGCAATTGGGATGAAACGAGGATAAATGCAGATCGCCGCAGTATTACCTACCGCTGTTTTGGCCTGATGACAAAGTGCTACCACTTTTTCATTGGTGTCATCGTCGTTCAGGGTAGTCAGGTCCATCAATTTCAGGGCACGCAGACTGCTTGCAGTTAAATCGGTCATAACACTCTCCAACAAAAGATATAGAAGTCTCTGGCTTCGAAACTCAACACGTTGGAGCGGACTTGGTTCCTTGAAGAGCAGAGGTAACACGGGTCACCGTCACGTTGAGATCCTTCTCACCGCACATCATATGTAGTAATGTTATAATTATAACATTCACCATCTTGATAATATTGTGTCTCGCTTCACAAAAGCCAAAGGAGAAATTACATGCTTTGTACAGTATATGTGATTTAACAAGGTTAGATAGAGTAAAAATGTGATTCAAATATAAAAAAATGGCCGGCAAAAGTGCCGACCATTGATTTCACAGGGATGTTATAATTTTAACATCACCTTTTTATAATGACAGGAACACCCCGGCAATTGTCGCACTCATCAGGTTAGACAAGGTACCTGCTGCTACAGCCTTCAGGCCAAGCTGAGCAATATCGTGACGGCGGTTTGGAGCCATGCTTCCCAGGCCACCAATCAGGATAGCGATAGAAGAAAGGTTAGCAAAACCACACAGCGCGAAGGAAATAATGGCTTTGGTGTGATCTGAAAGAACTTGCAGGCCTGCTGCCGCAACGGTGGCGTCATCTTTCAGGTATTCCCCGAAGTTCAGGTAGGCGACAAATTCGTTGATGATCAGTTTTTGGCCGATGAAGGAACCCGCAACGTTAGCTTCGCTCCATGGCACACCGATAACCCACGCCAGCGGTGAGAACACCCAACCAAGGATCAGTTCCATCGACAGTTGCGGGTAGTTAAACAACCAGCCGCCAATGCCAGAAAGCATCCCGTTCAGTAAGGCAATCAGAGCCACAAACGCCAGCAACATTGCGCCTACGTTTAGAGCCAACTGCATACCCGAAGCTGCACCTGATGCCGCAGCATCCAGCACGTTCGCTGGGCGATCTGGATCATTTTTCATGGATTCCAGCTCTGGTGCATCGTTTGGTGTTTCTGTTTCAGGCAGGATGATTTTTGCAAACAGTAAACCGCCGGGTGCCGCCATGAAGGATGCTGCAATCAGATATTCTAGCGGTACGCCCATTTGTGCGTAACCGGCCAACACGGAACCTGCCACGGATGCCAAACCACCACACATGACGGCGAAAAGTTCTGAACGCGTCATGGTCGCGATATAAGGACGGACCACCAGCGGAGCTTCAGTCTGGCCAACAAAGATGTTGGCTGTCGCAGACAGGGATTCAGTGCGAGAGGTTTTCAGCAACTTACGCAGGCCGCCGCCGAGAACACGAATCACTAACTGCATGATGCCCAAGTAGTAAAGCACTGCAATCAGTGAGGAAAAGAAGACAATGATTGGCAGAACGCGCAGGGCAAATACAAAGCCGCCGCCGCCAAAGACTTCGAACATTTTGTCCGAAACCAGGCCACCAAACAGGAAGGAAATACCGGCGTTACCGTAAGCGATAACGTTAGCGACACCTTCAGACATGGCCAACAGAACTTTACGACCGACCGGAACATACAGGATAAGAGCACCGATGCCGACCTGGATAATCCATGCGCCCAGAACAGTGCGAAGATTAATCGCTTTGCGATGACTGGAAAGTAAAACGGCGATCAGCAGCAGAACGATCATGCCGATCAATCCCATGAAGAGTTGCATACAGAATCCCTGTGTATTAGTTGATAAAAGTGAAAGCGAGCTAAAAACCGACAACTGGCGGGATTATAACGGCAGGGAAGCCAGCAAATGGAACGGCAATCACGTATTTATACACATTCATGGAAACGTTTATCTTATAAGGTGAGCTGGATCACATTTTGTTACTGACTATTTCAGATTGAATAATTCATTGCAGTTATGAATGAAAGTATCTGCGATAACATCCGCAGGTTCAGAACGGAGAGAACAAAGGGTTTGAAAAACCTCAACAATGCGTTCCGGACGATTAGCCTGTCCTTGCCAGCCATTGAGTGGCATATCGGGCGCATCCGTTTCCAGCACCAACGCGCTGAGCGGTAGTTGCGCCATCACATCGCGCGTTTTGCTGGCTCGCGGATAGGTTATGGTTCCCCCCACCCCAATCTTGTAGCCCAATGCCACAAAACGTTCAGCCTGTTGCAGGCTGCCCGAAAAACCATGCACCACACCGGCTCGCGGTAAATCGTGGCGTTTTAAATGGGCAGCGAGTTTGTCGTGGGTACGACGTGAATGAAGGATGACCGGCAAATCATAACGTTTTGCCAGCTTTAACTGCGCATCGAGCATCGCTTCTTGTTTCTCAAAAAGCGGATTATCCATATAGAGATCAAGACCGATCTCGCCAATTGCCACAAGCTTTTTCGGACGTTGTTGCAGATGATGTTCCAGCAACGCCAGTGACGCATCCTGGTGTTTGTGAATCACAATCGGGTGCAAGCCCAGCGCGGCATACAACGGCGGATAATTGTCGGCCAGAGCCAGAACGACACCAAAGCGCTCGGCTTCAATGGCTGGAACGATAATTTTTTCGACACCCGCTTGTGCAGCAAGCGCCAGACTACTGGCTTCGTTATTGCTAAACGGCGGGAAGTCGAAGTGACAATGCGTATCGTAAAAAGTCATTGTCACGCCGTACCCTCATTATTAAAGGTGGAATCGTTCGCCTCTGGGGTTTCAATCACCGCCTGAGATAAAGGCTCATGCGTCACGATTCCCGGCGCCACCACAACCGGGCCTGGCACGATAATACGCGGATGATGGCGTTTTATCGGCGGTTGAGCCGCCAGCAGTTTACCCACGGTAGCAAGGAAATAGCGCCCGCATAAACGGCCCGTTTTATAGTCCGTATTCAGCGCGGGCATTCGGCTGCCAAGCGCCATGCTCATCAGTGGCTTCG
This sequence comes from Buttiauxella sp. S19-1, assembly GCF_022134725.1. Taxonomy (NCBI): domain Bacteria; kingdom Pseudomonadati; phylum Pseudomonadota; class Gammaproteobacteria; order Enterobacterales; family Enterobacteriaceae; genus Buttiauxella; species Buttiauxella sp. S19-1. The sequence goes on along the minus strand of NZ_JAHWLU010000007.1, from coordinate 7,467 downwards.
GCGGATAGATTTCGAAAATACGCAGTTTGCCCGGTGGCTTTTCAATAAAATTCTGTATCTCACGATAACTTGCCTCGTGATGTTTCACCAAATGGAGCAACGGTTGCAGGCTGCTATCGCCAAGCCAGCGCTCCATGCGTTTAAACCATTCAGGCGTGTAATACATTTGCGAAGGAACAGTACGGATAACCACCAACGTATCAGCCCCCAGGCGCACGGCTTCGCGAACCGGAATCGCATCGCTTATTCCACCATCCTGATAACCGATGCCATCAATCTCTACCCCGCTACGGTAAAAACCCGGGATGGCGCTGGAGGCTTTGAGGATATTCAGCCAACTTGTGCTGTTCGGCGAAAAGTAACCTGGGGTGTAATCATCACTGCGACAGGCGCACATATAGAACGCTTTACCGGACTCAAACAGTTTTTCCGCGCTCGACATTGAGAGCGGAATTTTTGACGATGTGGCCTCAACCAGCCAGTCGAGATCGATAAGATGCCCGCCACGCACAAAGCGCAGAGGATCAAAAAATTCACGGGTCGTGGTAAAACGGGTGATCACTCTTCTGGCATAACCAGGCTGGTGACAAACATAAGCGGAAAGGTTTTGCGCACCCGCGGAGGTGCCTAAGAAGAGATCGAACGGGTTGAAGTTAGCGCGCATAAACTCGTCCAGCACGCCGGCTGTAAATATCCCACGCTGCCCGCCACCTTCACAAATAATGGCGAGTTTTCCTGGACGAAACGTTGGAAGCGCAAGCGGCGCAATGTTGCCGAGCGTTACGGGTATTCTTTGTCCCACCCTGCTTTCCTTAATCTAAAGGATATTTATTATTGGTTATTTGTTAGTCGCTTAAAAACGCGAGAGCCAGTCTAAATAGACTGGCTCTCTGGTCTGTCTCTAATGGTTATAGCACGTAAAAATCGCTATGGGCGTTTTCGGCCCATAAACAGGCTAACCAGGAACAGAATAATACCTACCACAAAGACAATTTTTGCAGCACCTGCCGCAGTACCCGCAAGAGTACCAAAACCCAGAGCTGCTGCAATCAACGCAATGACCAGAAAAATAATGCCCCAACGAAACATAAGCCTCTCCTTAACCATAGTGAACCCGAATCGCTTCTGGATGGGTGCGGGATGCGCACTCATTGGCGATATTTGGTATTGATGTTGCTTACTTGGTTACTGACTCCCCCGGCATAACCAGAGGAGAAAGTTTCGATTGATCGGTTACTTCACTTTCAGGTCGTTTTTGACGCTTTTAACGCCATCAACTGCTTTGGCAACACTTTCAGCCCGCTCGGACTGCGCGCTTGATTCCACAGTACCCGATAGCTGGACTACACCTTCGGTGGTTTCAACTTTCACATGGCGCGAAGGCACGATGTCGTCTGCTAAAAGTTTAGCTTTAATTTCGCTGGTGGTAGCAGTATCGCCTGCATAACCGCTGACTGATTTATCGGCCCCGTCACGCACATGCAGTTTGTCGCTGACAGAAGAGACCCCTTCCACGCCTTTGGCAACTGTTACGGCCTGCTCAGCCTGCGCCTGGCTTTCAACGAACCCACTTAACGTGACGATTTTTTTGTCGGTTTTCACTGAGATATCGGTACTTTTAATATCTTTGTGATCGACCAGGGCGGCTTTCACTTTCGCAGTGATAGCGCTGTCATCCATGAAATTACCGACGTCTTTTACGGAGCTATCAATTTTTTCGCCTGCTGTGTCCGCTGTCGATTCGGTTTTGTTAAGCATCTTGTCTTCTGCTAAAGCGCTACCGCTTGCCAGCACAGAGCCAAGAACAACAGCTAACAGAGTTTTAGAAATCTTAGTCGTAGTCATAGTCATCGATTAATTCCTATAGTTTTGCTCACAATTTGAGCACAAGCCTTAACGTAACGGCTTTCCTTAAACCTCAGGCCAAGTGTTACGGCCCAAAAATTTTCCGTTCAGTTTTTAATAACGCCAACAAAAATTAGAGTGGATGAACCCGCCAGAAAGCTTCGTTTACATGGCATATTCGACCAACCAATTTGTCACTGGTTTGTTAAATATAGACAACAATCACAGATTTGCATGGTGTGAATGGAGGAACGTAAGGAAAATGCAGGAAATTAAGAACAATCCGTAAGGGATTAATAAGACGGGAAAAGTAGCAGGACGCGACGACTGCCGCGCCCTGAGAGGGGATTAGTGCTCGCGAGTTTTACGGAACGTCACTTCCGGGTAACGATCTTGCGTCAGGTTCAAGTTCACCATGGTTGGAGCGATATAAGCGAGGTTGTCGCCGCCATCAAGAGCCAACTGCATTTCGTTTTTCCGTTTGAATTCTTCAAACTTCTTCACATCAGTGCTTTCAACCCAACGCGCGGTCGAAACGTTGACGGATTCGTAAATCGCTTCAACGTTGTATTCACTCTTCAGACGCGCCACAACCACATCAAACTGCAGCACACCGACCGCACCCACAATCAAATCGTTGTTGGCGATTGGGCGGAATACCTGTACCGCGCCCTCTTCAGAAAGCTGTACCAGGCCTTTGAGCAACTGCTTCTGCTTCAATGGATCACGCAGACGAATACGACGGAACAGTTCCGGTGCGAAGTTCGGAATACCGGTGAACTTCATCATTTCGCCCTGGGTGAAGGTATCACCAATTTGAATGGTGCCGTGGTTGTGCAGGCCGATGATATCGCCAGGGAAGGCTTCCTCAACGTGCGAACGGTCACCCGCCATAAAGGTCAGCGCATCAGAAATCACCACGTCTTTACCGGTACGAACCTGGCGCAGCTTCATGCCTTTTTCGTACTTGCCGGAAACCACACGCATGAAAGCCACGCGGTCACGGTGTTTCGGGTCCATGTTGGCCTGAATCTTAAACACGAAACCGGTGAATTTATCTTCAGCCGCTTCTACTACACGCGTATCAGTTTTGCGTGGCATTGGCGCCGGAGCCCACTCGACCAGGCCGTCCAGCATATGGTCAACACCGAAGTTACCCAATGCTGTACCGAAGAACACCGGAGTCAGTTCGCCTTCAAGGAACAACTCACGGTCAAATTCGTGGGAAGCACCTTGTACCAGTTCCAGCTCGTCACGCAGCTGTGCTGCTAGTTCTTCACCTACCGCCACATCCAGATCAGGGTTGTTTAACCCTTTCACGATACGCACTTCCTGGATGGTGTGACCTTTACCGGTCTGGTACAGATAAGTTTCGTCTTTATAGAGGTGATAAACACCTTTAAATAGCTTGCCGCAGCCGATTGGCCAGGTGATAGGTGAACAGGCAATTTTCAGCTCGCGTTCAACTTCATCCATCACTTCCATTGGGTCACGGATGTCGCGGTCAAGTTTGTTCATAAAAGTGAGGATTGGCGTATCGCGCAGACGGGTAACTTCCATCAGCTTACGGGTACGATCTTCAACACCCTTCGCGGCATCAATAACCATCAAACAGCAGTCAACCGCGGTCAGCGTACGATAAGTATCTTCGGAGAAGTCTTCGTGCCCTGGGGTATCCAGCAGGTTAACCAGGCTGTCGCGATACGGGAACTGCATGACGGAGGTGGTAATCGAGATACCACGCTGCTTTTCCATTTCCATCCAGTCAGATTTTGCATGCTGGTTGGAGCCACGGCCTTTTACCGTACCCGCAGTTTGAATCGCCTGTCCGAACAGCAACACTTTTTCCGTGATGGTCGTTTTACCGGCATCGGGGTGAGAAATGATCGCAAAAGTGCGGCGTTTCCCCACTTCTTGCAAAAAAGGAGACAAAGTCATAATGAATTCTTCTGTGAATTGCGCACAGGCGTAACTGCGCGGCAAATGAACGTTACCTGGCGGCTATTTTACCCATCAGGTCAGGTTTAACAATCAGCTGTGATGCAATCATCAATTACACAACAATCGCTCCAGTTCATTTAGTGTGGTCACTTCCCAGGTCGGTGAGATGCCTTCCGGTAAGCTTCGTCCGTGGGCGTTGAGCCAGCAGGTGGCAATTCCTGCATTCATGCCGCCCAGAATATCTGATTCTGCGGTGTCGCCAACCATCATGACGCGGTCGCGCGGCGGATGGCCCATTTGCTCAAAGGTGTAATCAAAAATCTTACGATCGGGTTTCGCGACACCGACCTGTTCGGAAATCACCAGCAAATCGAAATAATCGCGCAGACCCGTGCGTTCCAGGCGGATTTGCTGCAGCGCAGTAAAACCGTTGGTGATAATACCGATTTTTACTTTATCTTTTAACGCATTAAGCAGCGAAACAGCACCGGGCAACGGCACACAAATTTCGGCCATAGCATTGAGAAACGCAGCGTTCAGGTCACCCGCAGGCACCGACAATCTTTCCGACCAGCCCAGAAAACGCTGATGCTGTAACTGAAGCGCGCTAATAGCACCGTTCTGATAATCGACCCACAAAGGTTTGTTAACAGCCTGGTAATCCTGGAAATCTTCAGCGGTAAACGTCACGCTATAATCGAGAAACATCCGCTGTAAGCCGCCGAACGCGTCAAAGGTAAACAGCGTTTCGTCAGCATCAAATAAAATCCAGTCCCAGTTCATTTACACACCTGTCGTTTCAGCCTAAAGGTAATGCCATGATGATGGCATCTTCCCGACCCTCTTTTGTGGGGTAATAGTTACGGCGAATCGTCGCCTCGTTAAAGCCCAGGCTTTCATAAAGCGCAATCGCCGCCGTATTCGAGGCGCGCACTTCAAGCCACAGGGTAAACACATCTCGCGCTTCCAGCTCGCTGATTAAATGCTCCAGCAACTGGCGGCCCAAACCTTGTCGTTGGAAATCCGGATCGACCGCAATATTAAATAACGTCGCTTCATCCAGCACGACCTGCGTCACCGCAAACGCTGCCATTTTACCGTCAACATCGAGTCGTAAGTTCAAATAGCGTTCGCCCTCGTTACTGGCGAAGGTTTTTTCACTCCATGGGAAAGCATGGCTGCGTTGTTCGATGGCGTAAGCCAGGCTCAAGTCACTGGTGTTGAGGGAAGAAATCGTGTTCATGTTCGCAAATTTGTTGCCACAGCGCCTGTCTGGCAGCGCCATTATGATAAAGCTCGTTTAAATTCGGGGTCGCTAACTGCGCGCCCGAAATAGGGAGCGGTTCACTCACACCCAGTCGCCAGCTATTACAACGACTTTCACCTGGCAGCATTGCAGCTCGTTCCGGGGTCAGTTGCATAATCTGCTGTGCATCCAGATTCAGGCTGCGCAAAACATCGCAAACGAAAGGATCGTTTAAGTCAGGAAGATCTTCGGCGATTATCAATAACTTAACGTTTTCATGCAGCGAGACCGCGATTTCGCCCTGCAACGCAGCCGGGCGCCGCAGCTCCCACTGGGTGATGCCCAGCTGTTGTAACAACCAGTCACGTCGCAAAGGTATATGGGGCATAGCGAAACCAGGTAGAGAGTGCCAATTGGGGCGCAAATATAGCAAATTCATCGAATGTGCGCCATTAAAGCTCTATAATCCCGGTTCTGATTTCCCAGGAGTAATTTGATGACTGCGTTAACCCCGGCAAGTGAAGTGCTGCTGCGCCATAGCGATGATTTTACCGAGAGCCGCGTGCTGTTTGCCGGTGATTTACAAGACGACATGCCTGCCCGTTTCGAAACGGCAGCAAGTCGCGTCCATACCCAACAATTTCACCACTGGCAGGTATTGAGCGCTCAGATGGGCGAAGATGCACAATACGGCCTGGTGGCTGACGCCAGCAGCATTGGCGACTGCAATACATTAATTTATTACTGGCCGAAGAATAAGCCAGAAGCTCAGTTCCAGCTGATGAACATTTTATCGTTGATGCCAATTGGCAGCGATATTTTTGTCGTTGGTGAAAACCGTAGTGGTGTGCGCAGTGCTGAGCAGATGCTCGCCGAATTTAGCCCACTCAATAAAATTGATAGCGCACGTCGTTGCGGTTTCTATCATGGTCGCCTGGAAAAACAGCCGCAGTTTGATGAGAATTCCTGGTGGGATGAGTATCAACACGAAAGCCTGACCGTAAAAACTCTGCCTGGCGTGTTTAGCCGTGACGGTCTGGACACTGGCAGTAAATTGCTGCTTTCCACGCTGACACCGCACACCAAAGGCAAAGTGTTGGATGTCGGTTGCGGCGCAGGCGTGTTGGCGGTAACGCTTGCTAAGCATTCACCAAAAGTCCGTCTGACTTTGTGTGATGTTTCTGCACCAGCCGTTGCGGCAAGCCGTGCAACGCTTGCCGCCAACGAAATTGCAGGCGAAGTTATCGCCAGTAACGTCTATTCCGAAGTGAATGGCCGTTTCGACATGATTATCTCAAACCCACCGTTCCATGATGGTTTACAAACCAGCCTGGATGCGGCTCACCAGCTGATTCGTGGCGCAGTACGCCACCTGAATATGGGTGGTGAATTGCGTATCGTGGCGAACGCCTTCCTGGCGTATCCGGACGTGCTGGATGAAACCTTCGGCAACCACGAAGTTATCGCTCAGACAGGCCGTTTCAAAGTTTACCGCTCCGTTGTGATGCGTGGCGTGAAGAAGCGCTAACACGTTGTTGTGCCGCTTTTTGCAGCGATTAGAAAAGCGGCACTAAATTAACTGTTGACGACGCGCAGAAAACATCTAGAATGCGCCTCCGTGGTTACAATACTTCGGTGTTGTGGGTATGCGAAGGTGGCGGAATTGGTAGACGCGCTAGCTTCAGGTGTTAGTGTTCTTACGGACGTGAGGGTTCAAGTCCCTCTCTTCGCACCATTAACCACGCAAGATATCGTTCGCACTGCGCGAAGGTGGCGGAATTGGTAGACGCGCTAGCTTCAGGTGTTAGTGTTCTTACGGACGTGAGGGTTCAAGTCCCTCTCTTCGCACCAATGCGAAGGCGATATCAGATAAGATTTGATTTGCGAAGGTGGCGGAATTGGTAGACGCGCTAGCTTCAGGTGTTAGTGCTCTAACGGGCGTGAGGGTTCAAGTCCCTCTCTTCGCACCAATTCTTATCACCCTCTTCTGGCTTCACTCTCGTCATTCTCTGTTTCACATCCCTATTTCATAGCTTCGAGATTCATCATCACTAGTGCAAGCCCACTGGCAAATGCAACGCATGATGGCAACAAGACAAAATGACGTAACCGTTTATGGTAGAGCATTGCCGTCGTCACCAATAATCCCAGCACAATCAGCACTCGCCACTGACTAAAAGAAAGATCCAGATACAACAATGCGGCGACAATTCCTCCAGGTATCAACACTGCCCACGCACTTTCTAACTGCCGTTGTAACATTATCTCTATCTCATCAATTGGTAATGATAACCAATATCATATGATATAATTTCTCGTTTGTCAGCGCTTGTGTAGATTCTGTTTTACATTAGAAATGTTTAGCATTCCTGATCACCAGATGACATATATTCATTAAGGTGATAGATTGAGCGACGATTAAAAATACATAATTA